>DATFWC010000628.1:0-3159 GCA_035259885.1 Xanthobacteraceae bacterium | reverse complement strand
GCCGCCAAGCGCAAGGCTGCCTCCCGTCCGCAGCCGTTCGACATCCGCGACTTCTTCGCCGGCCGCCTGTAGCTCCCGCCGCTTTGCTGCCATCCCGCTGGCGCCGCCGCACGCGGTCCGTGCAACAATAGCTGTTCGACTGTGAGCTAATTCACACGGCCTTGACTATCGCTCTTGCATCCTACTCGCATGTGCAGGCAGGAGGGTGCAATGCCGTCGAATCATCGACCTGAGCCCAGCCACCTCGATCGGATCTGCGAAATCGCAGCGCGCCTGAACGAGGATGCGGCCGTGCTCCGCATCCTGGGACTGCACGAGGCCGCGCGGCTTCTGTCCGTGGCCGAGGCTCATCTCGACGACCGGGTCTATGCCAGCTGTCACGCGCATGAGGCGACGTCCGGCCTGCTGCCGGAGCCGCCGCGTGCCCGCCGCACCCGGCCGCGGTCGGCGCGCCATTAGGGCCCGCCCGAGGCGATGTGTTTTCTGAGCAGATTCAAGGTCTTTTGAGCCATTAGGGCGGCATTAACGAACCGCGCTGATAATGGCGGCAGCGACTTCAGCCAGGTGGGCGAAATGCGCGAGAACCGTCGATTTGTGCGCGTCCGGCCGACCGGCTTGGTCTCCCGGTCCGGCAAAATCATCATCAACCCGAAAATGCCGACGATCGACTGCGGTATCGTCGATCTTTCGGCCGGCGGGGCCTGTCTGGAAGTCGACAGCAGCGCCGCCGTCCCCAAGCGGTTCGTGTTGCTGCATGGCGGCACCAAGAAGAACTGCTCTCTGGTGTGGCAGAGGGGACGCCGCCTCGGCGTCACGTTCTAGGCCAAGGCGCACCCGGTCAACCGGTCGCGCGCGCGGTGCCTTGCGTTCCATTTCCTGCGGTTTCTCCAGCCTGTGCCTGACCGCCATGGCCGCGTCGCGCCCGCGCGCGTTAGCCATGATTAACAATTGGTTGCCGTTACGGCCCACGGCGGCTGTCGCGGCGGCTCCGGCCGGGCTAGTGTCCTGCGCGATGCGGCTGCATAGCGTAGGAGTTTGAGGACGATGAACAATCGGACTCTTGTGGCCGGATTGGCTGTTCTCGGCGTGGGATTGGCGGTTCTGCCGGATGCCGCATCCGCGCGCACAGGTGGTGTTGCGGTAGGGGGCGGCCGGGCCTCGTTTCATGGCGGCATCCACCGCGCTGCCCCGCGCCCGTTCATTCGCAACATGCCCAACCATTTCGTCCGGCGCGCGCCGTTCCGGCATCATGCCGGCAAGCATTTTCATCATCATCGCCGCTTCGACAACGCGCCGGCCACGGTCGGCGTGATCGAGGTTCCGGATCAGTCCGACTATCCGGCTTTCGGCGTCGGCCCGATGGCGGACCCGTCCTTCACCGGCTCGCTGCTCGAGCAGGGCGCGGGCGCGGACGTCGCCTCGGCGCGCTCGTGCAAGGCCACCACGACGATGGTCCCGTCCGAAAGCGGTGGACAAGTGCCGGTCACCGTGACGCGCTGCCGTCCGCTCGAGTGATGGCCCGCGCGGCCGAGCGGCTCGCGCAGCGAGCCGCGGCCGGTCATGACCCGGTCAGCAGGGCGCGACGCGGGTCATGCGCACGCGGTGCGTACGGCGGTGGACCTCGGCCGAAACCCGGGCGACAACGCCACACGCCATTGCGTCGCAACCTGGTTTATGCTGGCGGCTTCAGGTGATTTGCGAGGTTGTCAGATGCGACGCATCCTTCCGGTTCTCGCCCTGGGCCTCCTCGGCCTCAGCGGCCAGAGTGAGCCCGCGAGCGCCGACTACATCACCTATCCGTGGTGCGCCAACTACAACGCCGGCCGCGGCGGCGGGCGCAACTGCGGCTTCTGGACCTTCCAGCAGTGCATGGCCACGGTCTGGGGCATCGGCGGCTTCTGCGAACTCAACCCCATGTACCGCGGGCCCATGGCGGGACAGATTCCGCCGCCCGGCCGATCGGCCTATTAGACGCGTTTCGCCGGACCGCAGAGCCGGCGCACCATAGCGGCAGCGCAGAGCGCTCGCGTGCTGCGCGCAGGCGTGGCGCTATTTTTCCTTCTTGCTCTTGCGCTTGATGTCCTGGCCGTGTGCGCGCTTGTAGGTCTGGATGTCCTTGAACCGCCCCTGCTTGTCGCGAACGGCGTAAAGCTTCGTGCCCGTGGAGCTGCGATGTGTGGTGCGCTTTGCCATGATCGTCACTCGTCCCGGCGAGGTCTTCGTCGCCCAACAGAACCTTAGGAGCAACCGCCGCGCGGGACAATGTCGGAAATGGATGCACCAGCGGCAACGCGTCGTGCCATCCTTGGTTCGGACGGAAGGGCCAGGTGTCGCCGTCCGTGATGCGTTCGCGAGAGGAAAGCTTCCATGTCCGGTGTGCCCAAGCAAACCATCGCCACCGTCATTCCGGCGCTGCAATACCAGGACGCGCGCGCAGCCATCGCGTTCCTGTGCCGGGCGTTCGGCTTTGCCGAGAAGGCGGTCCACGAAGGCGAGGGCGGCTCCATCGCCCATGCGGAGCTCACGCTCGGCAACGGCATGGTCATGCTCGGGTCGGTGAGGCCGTCCGAATATGGTAAGCTGCTGGTGCGCCCGCGCGATGCCGGTGGCGTGACCATGAGCGTCTACGTCATCGTCGACGACGTGGATGCGCATTTCGCCCGCGCGAAGGCGGCCGGCGCCGTCATTACGCGCGAGCCGGTGACGCAGGACTACGGTGGCCGCGATTACACCGCCCAGGACCCGCAGGGCCACGTGTGGACCTTCGGCACCTATGATCCGTGGGCCGGGCCGGCATGAACTTTTGCCGCCGGTCACGCGACAGACCGCGACGGAAACCATGGCGCGGCGATTTCGTTGACGCTGTGATTGTTCACACGACGAGCGAGGGCATTCCGATGCGACGCATCTTCATCGTGCTGGCGCTGGGCCTGCTGGGGCTCACGTCCCAGATGGAAACCGCAAGCGCCGAATATGTCACCTATCCGTGGTGCGCCCAGTACGGCGGCCGCGGCGGCGGCGGGCGCAACTGTGGCTTCTGGACCTATGAGCAGTGCATGGCTGCACTCTGGGGCAACGGCGGCTATTGCGAGGCCAATCCCATGTTCCGCGGCCGCGTGCCCGGGCAGATTCCGCCTCCCGGCCGCTTCGGCTACTAGC
>DATFWC010000627.1:0-7820 GCA_035259885.1 Xanthobacteraceae bacterium | reverse complement strand
CAAGCCGCGCGTCATCGCCGAGACCGGCGCCGGCCAGCATGGCGTCGCCACCGCCACCCTGTGCGCGCGCTTCGGTCTGCAATGCGTCGTCTACATGGGTGCGGTCGACGTCGAGCGGCAGAAGCCCAACGTGTTCCGCATGAAGATGCTGGGCGCCGAGGTGCGCCCGGTCGAGTCGGGCTCGAAGACTCTGAAAGACGCCATGAACGAGGCGCTGCGCGACTGGGTGACCAATGTCGAGACGACGTTCTACTGCATCGGCACGGTCGCGGGGCCGCATCCCTATCCCATGATGGTGCGCGACTTCCAGTCGGTGATCGGCAACGAAACGCGCGAGCAGATGCTGTCCGCCGAGGGCCGCCTGCCCGATTCGCTCGTTGCCTGCATCGGCGGCGGCTCGAACGCGATGGGCCTGTTCCATCCCTTCCTCGACGAGCGCGGCATCGAGATCTACGGCGTCGAGGCCGCCGGCCATGGACTGAACAGCGGCCTGCACGCGGCCTCGATCGCCGGCGGACGGCCCGGCGTGCTGCACGGCAACCGCACCTACCTGCTGATGAACGAGGACGGCCAGATCAACGAAGCGCACTCGATCTCGGCTGGCCTCGACTACCCCGGCATCGGGCCGGAACATTCCTGGCTGAACGACACCGGTCGGGTAAAGTATCTCTCGGCGACAGACGAGGAAGCGCTCGCGGCATTCCAGCTGTGCAGCCGGCTCGAAGGCATCATCCCGGCGCTCGAGCCCGCCCATGCGCTCGCCAAGGTGATCGAGCTGGCGGCACAAAAGCCGTCGGACCACCTGATGGTGATGAACATGTGCGGCCGCGGCGACAAGGACATTTTCGCCGTCGCCGAGCATCTGGGGAGCCGGATTGGATGACGGCGCGGATCAGTCGTCGCTTCGCTTCCCTCAAGGACGAAGGCCGCGCCGCGCTGGTGACGTTTCTCATGGCGGGCGATCCCGACGAGAAGACCTCGCTCGAGATCGTTTGTGCGCTGCCCAAGGCCGGCGCCGACGTGATCGAGCTCGGCATGCCGTTCACCGATCCGATGGCGGACGGCCCGGCCATTCAGGCGGCCGGGTTGCGCGCGCTGCGGGCCGGGCAGACATTGAAAAAAACGCTGGCCATGGTGCGCGACTTTCGCGCCGGCGACGACGCGACGCCGATCGTGCTCATGGGCTACTACAATCCGATCTACATCTACGGCGTCGAGCGTTTCCTCGCGGACGCGAAGAGCGCTGGCGTCGACGGCCTGATCGTCGTCGATCTGCCACCCGAGGAAGATGACGAGCTGTGCCTGCCGGCGCTGCGCGCCGGCCTCAACTTCATCCGCCTGGCCACGCCGACGACCGACGACACGCGCCTGCCGGCCGTGCTCAACAACACGTCGGGATTCGTCTATTACGTCTCCATCACCGGCATCACCGGTGCGGCGGCGCCCGACACCGGCAAGGTGACGGCGGCGGTGAAGCGCATCAAGCGCCATACCGAGCTGCCGGTGGCGGTCGGCTTCGGCGTCAAGACGGCGGCGCATGCCGGCGCCATCGCGGCGAGCGCCGACGGCGTGGTGGTCGGTTCGGCTCTGGTCGACGCGGTGCGCGCCAGCCTCGACCGCGACGGCAAGGCCACGGCGCGTACGGTCGACACGGTGCGCGCCCTGGTGGCCGAGCTCGCCCGCGGCGTGCGCGGCGCAAGGCCGCGGAAAGCCTAGGATTGGTTGATAAACCGGCATCTGGGGTTCTCTCGCGCACGCGCAAGGCCTATATCAGCCCGGCTCGGAGGCCCACATGAACTGGATCGCCAACGTCGTCCGGCCGAAAATCCGCTCCTTTCTCAAGCGCGAGGTGCCGGAAAATCTCTGGGTCAAATGCCCGGAGACCGGGCAGATGGTCTTTTACAAGGACCTGGAAGCCAACCAGTTCGTCATTCCGGGCTCGAACTACCACATGCGCATGAGTGCCACGGCGCGGCTGAAATCCCTGTTCGACGGCGAGACCTGGTCGGAGATCGAGGTCCCGGACGTGCCGGCCGATCCGTTGAAATTTCGCGATGAGCGCCGCTATGTCGATCGCCTGAAGGATGCGCGCGCCAAGACCGGCATGAAGGATGCCATCAGGCTGGCCTTCGGCCACATCGAGCAGCTTCCCGTCGTGGCCGCGGTCCAGGACTTCGATTTCATGGGCGGCTCGCTCGGCATGGCAGCAGGCGAGGCAGTCATCAAGGGACTCGAGACCGCGACCGAAATGGGCACCCCGTTCATCCTGTTCGCCAGCTCGGGCGGCGCCCGCATGCAGGAAGGAATCCTGGCGCTCATGCAGCTGCCGCGCACGACCGTCGCAGTGCAGGAACTGCGCGAGGCGAAACAGCCCTACATCGTGGTGCTGACCAACCCGACCACCGGCGGCGTCACGGCGTCGTATGCCATGCTCGGGGACATTCACATTGCCGAGCCCGGCGCGCTCATCGGCTTTGCCGGTCCGCGCGTCATCGAGCAGACCATCCGCGAAAAGCTCCCCGACGGATTCCAGCGCGCCGAGTATCTCAAGGAACACGGCATGGTCGACATGGTGGTGCATCGGCATGACCTGCGGCCGACGCTCGCTCGCCTGTGCCGGCTGCTGACCAAGACGCCCGAGGCGCGGGAGAGCCTGCCGCCGCCGGCCGAGCCGCTCGCGGCGGAATGACGGCATGACGCCCGTCGATGCCATTCTGGCGCGGCTGCTCGAGCTTCATCCCAAGAAGATCGATCTGTCGCTCGAGCGCATGTGGCGCATTCTCGAGCGACTCGATCATCCCGAGCGCAAGGTGCCGCCGGTCATCCATGTGGGCGGCACCAACGGCAAGGGCTCGGTGATCGCCTTCATGCGCGCGATCCTCGAGGCGTCGGGCCGCCGCGCCCATGTCTATACGTCGCCGCACCTGGTGCGCTTCAACGAGCGCTTCCGCATCGGCGCCAAGGGCGGCGGGAAGCTCGTGTCCGATGCCGAGCTCGCCGCGGTGCTGGCCGAATGCGAGCGGGCCAATGGCGGTGCCCCGATCACGGTATTCGAGATGGAAACGGCGGCGGCCTTCCTGCTGTTCGCCCGCCATCGCGCCGACATGCTGCTGCTCGAGGTTGGCCTCGGCGGCCGGCTCGACGCCACCAACGTGATCGAGCGGCCGGTTGCCACCGTGATCACGCCGGTATCGGTGGATCACATCGATTTTCTCGGCAGCAGCCTCGACGGCATCGCGCGCGAAAAGGCCGGCATTTTCCGCCGCGAGGTTCCCGCCATTCTGGCAACGCAGCCACGCGACGCGCTGCGCGTGCTCGAGCGCGAAGCCGCGCGGCTTGCGGCGCCGCTGCGCATCGCCGGCGAGGACTGGACCGCCACCGAGGAGCGCGGGCGCCTCGTCTACCAGGACGACGGCGGGCTGCTCGACCTGCCGGCGCCAAAACTGTTCGGGCGCCACCAGTTCGACAATGCCGGCGTGGCCATCGCGGCCCTGCGCAGCGTGGCGGGGCTGAAGCTTCCGGCCAAGGCGTTCGAGGGCGGTCTGGCGCGCGTGGAGTGGCCGGCGCGGCTGCAGCGCCTCTCGCAGGGACGGCTGGTTGCGCTTGCGCCGGAAGGCAGCGAGCTGTGGCTCGACGGCGGGCACAATCCCGACGGCGGCCGCGCCGTGGCCGCCGCGCTGGCCGATCTGGAGGAGCGCGTCTCGCGCCCGCTCGTGCTCGTCGTCGGCATGATGGCGACCAAGGACCACGAAGGCTTCTTGCGCAATTTCACCGGCTTGGCGCGTCGCGTCATGGCGGTGCCGATCCAGGGCCAGGAGAAATCGCTGCCGCCCGAGACGATCGCCGAAACCGTGCGCCGCGTCGGCATGCCGGCGGACCGCCACGACGGGATCAAGGCCGCGCTCGCGGCGGCGGCACGGCTCGACCTCGAGCAGCCGCCGCGCATCCTGATTACCGGCTCGCTCTATCTGGCCGGCGAGGTGCTGGCGCTCAACGAGACGGTGCCGAGCTGACGTGACCATCAGGGCGCGACACATCTGGACCCTCGTCGCGTGTCTGGCCTTTGCGTATTGCGCGTGGCACGTATGGGGCTACGTCCGCCAATATCGCGCCGACGAAATCATCGCGTGGCTGGCGGCGCTTCCGCCGCGCAATGTGCTGCTGGCCGTCGCGTTTGCCGGCGCCAGCTATGTCACGCTGACCGGCTATGACTACATCGCGGCGCGCTACGCGGGCGCGCGCCTCCCTTACGGGAAGGTCGCCGTCGCCTCGTTCGTCAGCGTGGGCGTGGGGTATCCGCTCGGTCCGGCCCCGCTCGGCACCGGCGTGCTGCGCTACTTCTACTACCGGCGCCTGGGGCTCGGTCTCGAGGCCTTTGCCAAGCTGGCGCTGCTCGTCATGGTGACAGCCGTGCTGGGCAAGTTTTCGTTCGCCAGCCTGGTCCTGCTCTACGATCCGGCACCGGCGGCGCGCTGGTCCCATGTCGACACCACCATCGTCATCCTGGCGGCCACGCTGTCGCTGACCGGCATCGCGCTTTATGTTCTGACGTGCCTGCTGTGGCGCCGCCATGTGCGGATCGGAGCCTGGTCGTTCGCGCTTCCGCCCGTCCCCATCGCCGTGGCGCAGGTGGCGCTCGGTACCGTCAACTATCTCTGCATCGCGGCGTGCCTGCACCAACTGGTCTCGGCCGGCTCGCCGATTCCCTATGCGGTCGTCGCCACCGCCTACGTGGCGGCGAATTTCGCCGTGCTGCTGACACATGTGCCGGGCGGATGGGGCGTCATGGAGTTCGTGCTGCTGTCGATGCTGCCGGGCCTCGATACCATCGGCGCCGTCATCGCGTTCCGTGCGATCTACTACCTGGCACCGCTGGTGCTCGGTAGCCTGCTGTTCGTGAGCATTGAAGGGCCGGCCGGCTTCAAGTCGCTGATGTGGCGCCATGCCCGGGCGTGATATGTTGATATGTTGCTCATGCGCGCGATCTCGCTCCGCCAGGAGCTTTATCAAGTTGGCCTTCTTTCACCTGATCCAGCGTGCACTGCCGCGGCGCGCTGGCGGGCCGCCGGCGCAGGAGGCTGGTGCCAGAAGGCCCCGTTCGCGCGGAGCTTGCCGCCAGGACGGCAAGTCGTCTGAGATCCCCACCTCGAAAGAGGCGTAAGGTTCGGTCGTTCCGCCATGGCTGATACGACAGATACTGCCAATGTCATGATCCGGCCGCCGCTCGCGTGGGTGGTCGCGGTGCTTGCCGGACTAGCGCTCAATTGGCTCGTGCCCTTGCCGTTCGTCCCCGCCGCAGTACCTGCAGGCTGGCTGGGAGCGATAGTGTTTGCCTTGGCGCTGGCGCTGTTCGCTTGGGCGATCGCGACCGTCACCCGCGCCGGCTCGAATGTCCCCACCGACCTGCCGACCACGACCATCGTCGACACCGGCCCCTACCGCTTCACGCGCAACCCCATCTATCTCGGGATGGTGCTGGGGCTCATCGGCTTGGCCATTGCCCTCAACAGCCTCTGGCTGTTGGTGGCGCTGGTGCCCTTCGCCCTCATCATCCGCTACGGTGTCGTCACCCGCGAGGAAGCCTATCTCGAGCGCAAGTTCGGCGACGTCTATCGCCGCTACCGCGCGCGGGTGCGGCGATGGCTGTAGTGCTGCGTGCGTGGTCATCGCGTGCTTCCTTCAATCCGGCCTCCAGTTGCAACAGGTGCGGGCGATCACCCGCGGCGAACCCCGTGATCGGCGGGATGCATGGTCCGCACCGGCAGCTCTACTGCCCGCGCTGCAAGAACTGGATGTTCACCCGGCCGCACGGCATGGATTTTTTCGTGAATATCCGCGCAACCATGCTGGACGACCACGCCTGGTATGCGCCGTTCGTCGAGGTCTACACCGCGGAAAAGCTGCCGTGGGCGACGACCCCTGCCGTGCACAGCTTTGCGACGCAGCCGGACCTTGAAGGATACAGACCCCTGGTCGAGGCTTTCGCGCGCGAAGGGGCGCGCCCGGCGTGACTCCAGCGCCGAATGCGCGGTGCGGCCGCGCTTGCCTCGACCGTCCCGGCTAGGAGTAACGACGCGCTTGGTGGCAATCCCGCATGTCATGATTTTGCGTGAACGATCCGGCCCGATATGGGACGCGCGTGCTACGCCAGGATTTCAAAAAGAGGCAATTCGGTTACATTCGCAATCGGGCCGTCATTCCGGCAGGCCTGCCTTGCGCAGCCCTGCCAGAAAGATATCCATCAGCCTGGCATCGAAAATGGGCACCCGCTGCCGGAGGGCCGAGACCGTCAGGCCGGGCTCCAGCTGCAACAGATGCTCCAACGTGTCCCGCGCCTCGCTCAATCGACCGAGCTCGGCCAAGCCGATGGCATGGAAGCGTAGAGCGGGAGCAAACATCGGCCGCTCCCGCAGCGCGCGGGACGTCCATTTGATGGCCTCGTCGAAGCGTCCGGTCATCAGATACGCGAAGCCCATCGCCGACATCGTGAAGAATCCTTCCGGATCGAATGGGCTGAGCCGGAGCGCTTGCAGGAGCGACGCGATCGCCTCGTCCTGCCGCCCGACCGTCGCCAATGCCCAGCCGCGCATGGTCAGCGCCTGCGCGCTGTTTGGATTGATGGCGAGCGATTTGTCGAAGAGCTCGAGGGCGCCGTCGGGGTCGACGCGCAGCTGCCATATCATGAAGCCCACCATCCACAGCACGGTTGGATTATCGGCGTCATCCTGGAGCGCCTCTCGGCCAAGCCGGACTGCGATCGTCCTCTCCTCGTCAGGAGCGGCTGCCCAGCCCTGCGGACTTCGCCAAGCATAGCAGCGCGCCGCGAGCGCTTTCGCCAGCGCAAAATGTGGGTCTATGGCAGCAGCCCGGTCGAGAAGCACGAGCGCTTCGTCGATGCCGGCTCGGGTCAGCGTGTAGAAATGCGGCAGCGCCCGAAGGTAGCAATCGTAGGCGTCCAGCCGCTCCGTCGGCTTGCGGCGGGCGCGGTCGATCTCGGCTTGGCGCAAGGAAGGTTCGACCGCCGCAACGACACTGGCAGTCATCTGATCCTGCAGGTCGAAGACGTCCGCAAGCTCACCATCGAACTTGCCGGCCCAGATATGCCGGGCGGTCTCCGCTTCAATGAGCTGGCCGGTAATGCGCACGCGCCCTCCGGCCTTGCGCACGCTGCCCTCGAGCACATAGCGGACGCCAAGCTCGCGGGCAACCTGCGCCACGTCCACCATCCGGCCCTTGTAGGTGAAGCTGGAGTTGCGGGCGATGACGAAGAGCCATTTCACCCGCGACAGCGCCGTGATGATGTCTTCAGTAATGCCGTCGCTGAAATACTGCTGCTCCGGATCGCCGCTCAGATTCTCGAACGGCAGGACCGCGATCGAGGGCCGGTCAGAGGCGGTGGCTGCCTCCTCATGCGGCGGGGGCTTGTCGACAAGCGGGCCTGGTTCCGACGGGGTTGCGCCCGGCAGCGCCGGCGGGCGCGTTCCCGTCCCGGCTGCCCGCTTCTCCCGGATCGCCTGGTAGAGCCGCTCGGTGTCGGCGTCCGGCCTGACGCCCAGCTCGTCCTGCAGCGCATCGCGGCACACCTGGTACTGCTTGAGCGCCAGCGCCGCCTGGCCATGCTCGGCGTAGATCCGCATGAGCGCACGGTGCGCCACCTCCTGCAGCGGATCGAGCGCCAGCAACCGGCGCGCAGTTGCGCCGGCCTGGTCATGCGCGCCGCCGGTCATGTGCAGATCGAGCAGTCGCATCAGCGCCGCGCGGGCGAGATCGCGCAGCCGTTGCCGCTCGAACAGCAGCCACTCCTCGAAAGCAGGGTCGCG
>DATFWC010000626.1:0-3157 GCA_035259885.1 Xanthobacteraceae bacterium | reverse complement strand
ACCGCGTCGTCGCCATGGCGGTGCAGGACCCGACCGCCGCCGGCAATCCGCTTCCGCTCGACAAGCGGGCCGCCCGCACGATCTTTCGCCGCGCGCTGGAGGGGCGCCTGTAGGGTGGGTTGAGGCGTCACGCTCCGCTTGCTGAGCGGGAACGCTGCCCGCACGCCGAAAACCCACCAGCGGCAGAATGGTGGGTTTCGGCGCGCCCGTGCTGCGATAGCAGGCCCAAGGCCATCGCCACGCGCCTCAACCCACCCTACGGTCCTGTGCCGCTTCATATTTCTTTACACAGCCGAAATTCCCCCGAAACCGGGGCGACCTAGCGTGGCAAGAGGGTCGACAGCGATTTTCCAGGAGCTTTTTGCATGAGCACCACCGAGACACCTCCGGCCGTGCCGGCCGCGCCGCGGCGCAGCCGCTGGCGTTCGTTCTTCGTCGGCGGCGCCCTCGTCCTCGCCGGCGTCATCGTCGGCATCGGTACGACTGCCATATCGCAGGGATACCGCGACGGCTGGTCCGATGACGGCGGCCGCTTCGACGGTCCGCGCCGCTGGTTCCGCGACCACGACGGCATGCGCGGCGGTCCCGATGGCGGCCGCGGCTGGTTCCGCGACCGCGACGACGATCGCGGCGGGTCGGATCGCCGCGGCTGGTTCGATCGCGGCGGTGGCCCGTTTGCATGGCATCACGGCGGTCGTTTCGGCGGCGGGTTCCTGACGCCCGGACGGATCGAGCGCATGGTCAACCGCCTGGGCTGGGCCGTGGACGCGAGCAGCGAGCAGAAGCAAAAGCTGACCACCATCATCCAGAGCGCGGCCGATGATCTGCGGCCCTTGCGCGAGAAGCGCCTGGAGGCCCGCCGGCAACTCGGCGAGGTGCTGGCCGCGCCGCAGGTCGATCGCGCCAAGCTTGAAGCGCTGCGCGTCGATCACATGCGGCTGGCCGAACAGGCGTCGCAGCGGATCACGACGGCGATCGCCGAAGCGGCCGACGTCCTGACCCCTTCCCAGCGCGCCGATCTGGTGCGCCGCCTGGAGCAGCGGTTCGGCGGCCGTCGCGGGTGACGCCGGCGACGGTATAATCCGCCGATGGCGCAGCGGATCCTGCTCATCGACGACGACGTGAGCCTCGGCGGGATGGTCGCGGACTATCTTGCCGGGGCGGGCTTTCGCGTCACCGCGGCGGCCACGGCGCGCGAGGGCGAGCAGCGGCTCAAGCGGGAAAACTTCGAGCTCCTCATCCTCGACCTCATGCTCCCGGATGCCGACGGCCTGGAGCTGTGCCGGCGCATCCGCCAGTCGTCCGACATTCCAATCCTGATGCTGACGGCGCGCGGCGACGCCATGGATCGCGTGGTCGGCCTCGAAGTCGGCGCCGACGACTACCTGCCGAAGCCGTTCGAGCCGCGCGAGCTGCTGGCCCGCCTGCGCGCCATCCTGCGGCGCAAGGCCGGGCCGATGCCGCGCGACGTGCTGCGCTTCGGGCGGCTCGAGATCGAGCGTGGCGCGCGCCGCGCCCGCCTCGACGGCCACGACTGCATGCTGACCAGCCACCAGTTCGCGCTGCTCGACGCGCTCGCCGGCCATGCCGGCCGGGTCATGTCGCGCGACGCCCTGATGGACCTGCTCAAGGGCGAGGCCGCCGAGGCGTTCGACCGTTCGGTGGACGTGCACATCTCGCGCATCCGCGCCGCCATCGAGGATGATCCGAAGAAGCCGCGCCGCATCATCACGGTGCGCGGCGCCGGCTATGTGTTCGCGCGCGAGCAGGACTGATGCGCCAGTTCGGCTCACTGCTCGTCATCACCGGGCTTGTCCCGGTGATCCCGCCTATGCTGGCACGGCCGTACCCGTCCAAGCGAGATTGCCGGGACAAGCCCGGCAATGACAAATGAAGGGATCCAGCAGGGTGTAATGCGCCGGCTCTACCTCCAGATCTATCTCACGATCATCGCCATCCTGGTGATCATGATGATTGCGGTCGGCGCGACCTGGCGCATTGCCGCCACGTCGCGCTTCGATCACGCCATCGAGGCTGCCAGCGACTTCGTCGAGACCGACCTGCCCCCGGCGGCCGCGCCGCGCATGGCCATGCAGCGCGCGCTCGAGGGGCTCGGTCGACGCCTGCGGGCGGACCTGGCGCTCTATGCGCCCGACGGCTCGCTGCTGGCGAGCGTCGGCCGGCCGATCCCGCCGGGGCGGCTTGGGCGCGCCGCCGCCGGCTGGGTGCCGGGGCCGGGCGGACCCTCGTGGCTGCTGCATCTCGCCGACGGACGCGCCCTCATCGTCCGCCTGCCGCGGCCGCCGCTGCGCCCCGGTTTCTGGCTGATCGCCGTGCTGGCGGCGCTCGCCGGGGCGGTCGCCATCGGCGCCTGGCCGATCGCGCGCCGGCTCACGCGGCGCCTCGAGCGCCTCAAGTCGGGCGTCGAACAACTGGGCCATGGCGACCTGACGGCGCGCGTCCCCATCGAGGGCAAGGACGAGGTGGCGGCGCTCGCCGCCAGCTTCAACGGCGCCGCCGCCCGCATCGAGGAGCTGATCAAGTCGCACAAGATGCTGCTCGCCAATTGCTCGCACGAGCTGCGCACGCCGCTCACCCGCATCAACCTGGCGCTCGCCCTGGTGGAGGACAGCGTCGATCCGGCGCGGCGCGAGCAACTCAAGAAGGACATCGCCGAACTCGACCAGCTCATCGACGAGATCCTGCTCGCCAGCCGGCTCGATGCCGTGCGCACGCCGGAGCGCGTGGAGGATGTCGAGCTGCTGGCGCTCGCGGCCGAGGAGGCGGCGCGCTTCGACGCCGCCGTGGAAGGCGAGATCGCGGTCGCACGTGGCGACCCGTCGCTGCTGCGCCGGATGATCCGCAACCTGCTCGAGAATGCGCGGCGCTACGGCGGCGCGGCCGCACCCGACGTGCGGGTCGGCCGCCTGCCGGATCGCCGCGCCTGGATCGAGGTGCGCGATCGCGGGCCCGGCATCTCCGAACCCGAGCGGGAAAAAATCTTCGAGCCGTTCCACCGCCTGCCGGGCTCCGCCGAGACCGGCCGCGGCAGCGGGCTCGGCCTCGCCCTGGTGCGCCAGATCGCGCGCAACCACGGCGGCGACGCCATGTGCCTGGCGGCCGAGGGCGGCGGCAGCCGGTTTCGCGTGGTGCTGCC
>DATFWC010000625.1:0-14642 GCA_035259885.1 Xanthobacteraceae bacterium | reverse complement strand
GACCCACGGCCCGCGCCTCACCTATCGCATCGCCATGGGGGTGCGCGCGGCGGACGCCGAATGGCGCCGCCAGCTCAATCGCCTGGTGCTGGAGAACCAGCCCGAGGTCAACGCCATCCTGCTGCGCTACGGCGTGCCACTGCTCGACGAGAATGACCGGCCGCTCAAGCCGCAGTCTCCGTAGGGCGGGCAAAGGCGCGCGTTGCGCCGCGTAAGCAACACGTCGTGAAAATTTGAGGCGCGCCGTGCCCAAGCGGTTTTTTTCTACGAGGCCGCACGCGTGGGCACGGCGCGTTTCTGTAGCCCAGTGCTTTGACAGCCTGGTGCATCGCGCCTTTGCCCACCCTACGGCGCATTACTCCATCGCCTCCTGGATGGTGCGACTGAGGGCGAACAGACGCTGCTCGATCAGCACCGGCACCTCGCACACGTAGTTGATCGTGCGGCGGCGCTCCTCGAAAATCCGCGTATCCCACTCCACCTGCTCGGCAAGTTCCTCGACCTGCTTCTGATCAGAATTGGGCGCATCCTGCATCTCGCGCAGCTTGAGCGTTTTTCCGCGCACCTGCTCGGCGAACTCGCGCTGGCGCCGCGTGTAGCGCTCGATGCCGGTGATGACCTCGGAGCGCAGGCGGTCGAGTGTGGCAAACAGCCCGGCAAACAGGAGCTTTCCCTGCGCCTGCTTGGCGTCACCGCTGCCGGCCAGGAAGTCCGCCGCACTTCTCTGCGCCTCCTCCAGCGGCAGCCGGCGCGCCGCCAGCCGCGCGACCAGGTCCTTCACCTTGGGGTCGTCCTCCCAGGTGCGACCGACGTCGTCGATCGGCGGGCCGGCCCACATGGCGGCGACGGAAAGCTCCGGCACCTTCACCTGCACGCATGGCCAGTCGGGATTGCGCGGATCGGCCGCGCGCGCCGACGATGCGAGCCCGACGGCCATCACGAGAATGAGCAAAAGCCTCATGCGTCGCCTCCGGCCGGGCCCCGGCGGGCGATGAACCCGCGCGCCGGATCGTAGGCCAGGATGGCGCCGATCATGAAGGCCGCCGTGCAGCCGACCACGACGGCGAGCGCCAGCCAGTTGAGCTGACCATAGAGCGCGAAGCGGATGAGCTCGACCGCGTGAGTGAACGGGTTGAGCTCGCAGACCCAGTAGAGCAGCGGGCTTGCCTCGCGCACGCGCCACAACGGATAGAGCGCCGACGAGGCAAAGAACATCGGGAAGATGACGAAGTTCATCACCGAGGCGAAATTCTCGAGCTGCTTGATGCCGGACGAGATCACCATACCGAGTGCGCCCAGCATCAGGCCGGTGAGGACGAGCGCCGGCAGCACCGTGAGATAGCCGATCAGCGGCGGCTCGATCTCCCAGAACCATGCGATCAGCAAAAAGGCGTAGACCTGCAGCAGCGAGATCGCGGTGCCGGCCACCAGCTTCGACGACAGCAGATACCAGCGCGGCAGCGGGCTTACAAGCAGCGTGCGCATGTTGCCCATCTCGCGATCATAGACCATGGACAGCGACGACAGCATGCCGTTGAACATCTGGATCATGGCGATGAGGCCCGGCGTAATGTAGACCTCGTACAGCACGTAGGTGTCGTAGGGCGGAATGATGGAGACGCCCAGCACCTGGCGGAACCCGGCGGCGAAGATGAACAACCACACCAGCGGACGTACCAGCGCGGCGATGAAGCGCTCGCGCTGGTGCAGGAAGCGCAAGGCTTCGCGCCACACGATCCCCTTGAGGCAGATCGCATAGTGCGCGAGCGAGAACCCCTCGGCGCGGCTGACGGCTTCGGCGGTCATGCGGCCTCGCTCGGCTCGGCCCCGACGGTTTCGACCAGAGTCGTGAACGCCGTCCGAATGTCAGGGGCCTCAGTGTCGGCGAGCACACGTGTCACCGGTCCATGCGCCAGGATGCGGCCCTGATGCAGCACGATCACGGCATCGCTGTCGGCGACTTCATCGATGAGGTGGGTCGCCCACAGCACGCACACCCGCTCCTCGGCGACGAGCCCGCGGACATGGCCGAGAATGTCGGCGCGCGATTTGATATCGAGGCCGACGGTCGGCTCGTCGAGAAGCAGGAGGCGCGGCTCGTGCAGCAGCGCGCGGGCGATCTCGACGCGCCGCAGCTGGCCGCCGGACAGGTCGCGCACCTTGTCGTGGGCGCGGTCGCTCAGCGCGATCCGCTCCAGTACTTTTCCGGCCCGCCGGCGCGCCTCGCGCGCCCCGATGCCATGTAGCGCCGCATGATAGACGAGGTTCTGCTCGATCGACAGGTCGAGGTCGAGCGTGCGCGGCTGGAACACGATGCCGATCAGCCGCAGCGCCGCCCCGGGCGCGCTGGAAATGTCGTGTCCGAAGATGCGGATGGCGCCGCGCTGGATGGCATACAGGCGCGTGACCAGGGAGAACAGCGTGCTCTTGCCCGCGCCGTTGAGGCCGAGCAGGACCGTGAAGCTCGCCGGCGGAATCGCGAACGTGATGTCCTTGAGCGCCTGACGCGCCCCATAGGCGTGGCTCAGGCCTTCGACGGACAGGGCTGACGGCTCGACATCGCGCATGAGCGGATCATGACCGGCTTGTTGGAAAAAATACAGGCGGTGCGGCGCTTGAGCAGGGCTACGCCGCTTGCGCCACCTCTCCCCGGCGGGGAGAGGCATAGGCGGCCTTCGGCCGCCATTCTTGAAGCCAAGAACGCCGATGCGAAGCATCGGCTTTGGCGCGAAGCGCGCCGGGTGAGGGGCAAGGGCATATCGAGAGTCACTCGCCCCCTCACCCCAACCCTCTCCCGCTGGGGAGAGGGAGCGCTCCGAGTTTGCGGCTACTGCTGCGAGATGGCGACGCCCCACGGGAGCTCGCCCACCGAAATGCTCTTGATCACCCGCAAGGTGGCGACATCGATGACCGACACGTCGTTCGACACGCCGTTGGTCACGAATAGGAGCTTCTCGTCCGGCGTGAACGCCATCTGCCAGACGCGCTGGCCGACCAGCAGATATTTCTGCACCTCGTGGGTCGCGGCGTTGATCGCGGCGACGCGGTTGGCAGGCCCGAGCGCCACGAACGCCGTCTTGCCGTCGCCCGTCATGCGGATGCCGACCGGCTGGATCGCCTCCTTGCGCAGGCCCGGAATCTCGAAGGCGATCTTCTTCTTGACCTCGAACTTGACCGGGTCGATGACGCTGATGGTGCCGCCGATCTCCGACGACACCCACACCTCCGAGCCGTCGCGCTTGAACTCGGCATAGCGCGGGCGCGCATCGACCAGCACGTTGCCCACGATCTGGCGCGTGGCGGTGTCGATGAAATGCGCCATGTTGGTGGTCTCGGACGTGTTGACCAAAAGCTTGCCGTCCGGGCTCAGCCCCATGCCCTCGGGCTCGACGCCGACCTGCACCTCGCCGAGCGGAACGCGGCGCTCGATGTCGATGACCGTCACCATGTTGTTGTCTTCGTTGGCGACGTAGAGCGTTTTGCCGTCCGGCGCAAAGGCGAATTGCTCGGGATCTGGGCCCGACGGCAGCGCGCCGACGATCTCGTGCGTCCTGGCGTCGATCATCTCGATCGTGTCGTCGTCGCCGACGCAGACCAGGATGTACTTGCCGTCTTTGGTCAGCCCGATGCCGCGCGGCCGCTGGCCGACCTTGATGGTCTTCACAACTTCCAGCTTGGCCGTGTCGATGATCGAGACCGTGTTGCCCTTCTCGTTCGACACATAGGCCAGGTAGGCATCGGCCCTGGTGACGAACGCCAGAGCCAATGCGAAGGCGAGCACCAAGCTGGCAGCTCTTGACCCCCACCTTATTCCTCCTTTCGGGGGGAGGAGAGGGTTTGCGGCCCACGCGGCGCCCCGAGCGACGCGACGCGCGTGCGGCTTGCTCCTCCCTCCCCCTGACAGGGACGGGGTGGGGGTCGTACGTGTCGCCAAATCATTCATGTCGTGATTCCCGGCACGATCATTCGAATGCATCAATCGAGCTTGCATTTGCTCTCCGGTTGATCGACGCCGAGCGTATCCAGTTCGGAGACCTGGTGCAAAAAACCTTCCTGCGGCGAGACCGACACGACCATGCGGCCGTCGCTCAGCAGGATGGGCTGGCGCAGCTGCAGGTTCCACGGCCGCAGCGTCAGGCGCTGGCCCTTAAAGGCGGCCAACGCGAAGTCGGGCCCCTTGAGGAAGGCGACGATGTCCTTCGACGCGGCCGAGCGGGTACGCGAGGCGGCTTCGCCGATCATGCGTACGGCCGACCACGCCTGCATGTCGAGGGCGGTCATGCGCCGCGAGAACCGCGCCATGAACCGGTTCTGCATCTGGTAGGCGCCCCACTGCCCATGGGAGGCATCCCAACTGGTGGGGACGAGTCCGGCCGAGCCGGCGACGGGCCGCGCATCCCAGGTGCGATACGGCAGGTAGTTGGCGAACACCTCGCTTTCGTCGGCCGCCACCAGCACGTCGTAAGCCGGCGCATTCTGCGTGAACACCGGGATCTGGCGCTGCACCTGCACCACGCCGCTGTCGGTTCGCCGTGCGCCGCCGGTGTCCTCGAACACCCGCTCCTGCACGATACGTGCGCCGAACCGGCGCGCCGACCGCCGCAGCGCATCGGCAAAAAGCTTGTCGGCCGGATGCGAGCCGACCACCAGGAGCCAGCGCCGCCATTGCTTCCAGGCGAGATATTGCGCCAGCCCGTCGGCCAGCATGGAGCGCGTCGGCGCCGTGTGGATGACGTTGGCACGGCAGTCCTCCTCACGCAGCCGGTCGTCGCTGGCCCCGGCATTGAAGACCATGACCCCGCGCGACCGTCCGGCATCGGCCGCCTTGAGCAGGGCGTCGGGATCGAGCGCCGCGATGATCAGGCTAACGCCACGGTCGGCCAGTGCGTTCGCGGCGGCCGCCGGATCGTCGCCCGGCTTGAGCCGCGTCTCCTCGAGCGCAAACCGCTGGTTGAGAAAGGCGCCAGTCGTGTTATTGTCGTCGATGGCGAGCTGGGCGCCGGCTACGCCGTCGTTGTCGGGTGGAACCTGCAGCAGCGACAGCGCGAGCTTTGGTTCCGGCTGGCGCAGATAGCCGATCCTGATCTCCGCCGGATCCGCGGCGGGCGCCGCCGCGCCGCCCAGCACGATGCCGGCCACAATTGTGGCGACCGCAATAACCCGCCTGATCATGGGGACGAATCCCGTCACGTCGCGCTCCGATCATCCGCCCCTCTGTTCAAATCATGCGCGATTTTGCCTAAGCTGGCGAGGCGCGTGTGACGAAATGCAGCCGGCCCGATCGATGCTCAAAATCCCCGTCGCGACCGCCATGCTGGTGCTGCTGCCGCAGTGGGCAGCGGCGGAACAGCGCAGCGTTGCGGTTTTCGATTTCGAGCTGATCGACACCAGCCTGGAAGGCGCCATGAACGGCGTGCGCAGCGACGAACAGGCGCGGCTCGAGAGCACGAGCGCGCGGCTGCGCCAGCGGCTCGTCGAGACCGGCCGGTTCTCGCTCGTCGACATCGCGCCGGTCGCCGCCGAGGCGCGCGCCCGCAATCTGCAGGCGTGCGGCGGCTGCGACGTGCGCCTCGCCCGGCAGGTCGGCGCCGAGCTCGCCGTCACCGGAACGGTGCAAAAAGTGTCCAACCTGATCCTGAACATGAACGTCTACGTGCGCGAAGCGGACAGCGGGCGTCTCGCCGCCGCCGCCAGCGCCGACTTCCGCGGCAACACGGACGAATCGTGGTCGCGCGCCCTCGACTGGCTCGCCCGCAACCGCCTGCTCGCCCCCGACAGCGGGGCGCTGAAATGACCCTGCTGCTCGCGAGCGTCACCGGAAACGAGGAGGCTGGGGTCGCGCTGGCGCACGGGGCCGACGTCATCGACCTGAAGGATCCGGCCGCCGGCGCGCTCCGGGCGCTGCCGCACGACGTGGTGCGCGCGGCCGTCGCGGCGATCGCCGGACGGCGCCCGGTGAGCGCGGTGAGCGGCGATCTGCCGATGCGGCCCGATGTGGTCACTGCCGCTGTCGAGGCGCTGGCGGCGACCGGCGTGGACTACGTCAAGGTCGGACTGTTCGCCGACCACGGGCGCGAGGATTGCATCCGCGCGCTGGCCCCGCTTGCCACCAGGGTCAAGATCGTCGGCGTCATGTTCGTTGACCAGGGCGCTGACGCCGCGCTGCTGCCGCTCATGCGCGCGTGCGGATTCTTCGGCGCCATGCTGGACACCGCGCGCAAGGGCGCGGGCCGTCTGCTCGATCACGCCGACATCACGGCGCTGGGCGATTTCGTGGCGGCATGCCGGACGCATGGCCTTGCGAGCGGGCTCGCCGGCGCACTCGAGCCGCCCGACATTCCCCGCCTGCTGCTGCTGGAGCCGGACTATCTCGGCTTCCGCACCGCGCTGTGCGCCGGCCAGCACCGCGGCGGCCGCATCGATCCGCAGGCGGTCGGCGTCGTGCGCGGGCTGATCCCGCTCGACCCGCGCAGCGCCGCCAATGCCGACACGCCCGCCCCCAAGGTGGACTACCGCCTGCTGGCGGCGCGCGGCTACGCTTTCGACGCCGACAACGAGGCGCCGACCGATCGCATCTTCGTGCGCGATTTCGTGCTGCCGGTGCGCATCGGCGCCTATGCGCACGAGCGCGCCGCGCCGCAGCGCGTGCGCTTCAACGTCGACGTCGGCATCTTTCGCGCCGGGCACGCGGTCGAGGACATGCGCGACGTGTTCTCGTACGACGTGATCATCGACGGCATCCGGGTGCTGGTGGCGCGGGAGCATTTCGCCTTCATCGAGATGCTGGCCGAGCGCATCGCGGCGTTCGCGCTGTCGCACCCGCGCGCGAGCAGCGTGACGGTGCGCGTCGAGAAGCTCGAGGTCGGACCCGGCGGCGTCGGCGTCGAGATCACGCGCGAGCGCTCGGCCGAGGTCGCCAAGGTGCATCACCTCTATCCGGCGGCGGTGCGCGAGGTCGATCCGACCACCGGCGGCTGAATGGACGCGGCGCGTGTCACCGTCGTCAAGCTCGGCGGCAGCTACGCCCATGCGGCCGAGCTGAAACCGTGGCTCGCCGCGATCGCGGCCTGTGCCGGCCACGTGGTCCTGGTGCCCGGCGGCGGCCCGTTCGCCGATGCGGTGCGCGAGGCGCAAGCCAGAATGGGCTTTGACGACCGCGTCGCGCATCGCATGGCGCTCACCGCCATGGCCCAATATGGCTGCGCGCTGGCAAGCCTCGGCCACAACCTAGCGTGCGCCGCGTCGGTCGCCGCCATCGGGGCGGCGCTGGATGAGCGACAAGTGCCGATCTGGTCGCCGGCCGCCATGGTGCTGGCGGCCGACGCGATCTCGGCATCGTGGGACGTGACGGCGGACAGTCTCGCGGCCTGGCTCGCCGGCCAGATCGCGGCGTCGCGCCTGCTGCTGGTCAAGCGTATCAGACCCGCCGGCGCGAGCCTGCGCGCCAGCGACCTGGTGGCGCAAGGAGTGGTCGACGCAAGATTTCCTGAGTTCCTGCGGGCGAGCGGCGCCGCCGCCGCCATCGCCGGTCCGGCCGACCACGCCGCCGCCACGGCCGCGATCCGCAGCGGCTCCCTGTGCGGCACGCCCATCCACATGCGTTAGAGTGGCGCATGTTTCTTGACAACGAACCGGTGCCCACTTCGTCGGAACATGCGCTGGCCCAGCGTTGCGCCAGTGCTACAGTCGGCCCCATGGCCAAGGTCAAGACGCCGCGCTGGGGCTGGGCGCTCACCGGATCGGGGCATTTCTTCAAGGAGTGCCTGGCCATGATCCGTGCACTCGACGAGGTCGACCTGTTCGTCAGCAGGGCCGCGGCCGAGGTCGTGCGCATGTACCGGCAGGAGTTCAGCCTGCCCAAATCGGCGCGCATCTTTCGCGACACTACGGCGAGCGCGGCGCCGGTCGGCGCGTTCTACTACGGTACCTACCACACGCTCGTGCTGGCACCGGCGACGTCGAACACGGTCGCCAAGTGCGTCTATGGGATCTCCGACAATCTTGCCACCAACGTGTTCGCACAGCCGGGCAAATGCCGGGTGCCGACGATCGTGTTTGCCTGCGACACCGCGCCTGAGCTCGAGACCGAGGCGCCGAAAGGCATGGTCAAGGTCTTTCCGCGCCGCATCGATCTCGACAATAGCGATCGGCTGAAATCCTTCGAAACAACCGATGTGGTCGAGACGCTTGCCGAGCTCGAGCGGGCGCTGTCGCGCCGCAAGCGTGCGCTATGAGCGAGCGCATCCTGTTCCTCACCGGTCACCTGGCACGGCCGCGGCTGGAAAAGGTGCTGGCGAGCCTGGATGCGCCGTTCGAATGGTCGATCTTCGACATCGGTGTGAAGGTGGCGGCGCTGATGACGGAAGCCATCATCACGCGCCGCCTGCCGCGACCGGTGACCGCCAATCGCGTGCTGGTGCCGGGCCGCTGCCGCGCTGATCTCGACCGCCTCGCCGCCGAGTTCGGCGTGCCGTTCGAGCGCGGGCCGGAGGAGCTTAAGGATCTGCCGGCTTATTTCGGCAAGGCGCGCGGCCTCGATTTGTCGCGCCACGACATCCGCATCTTTGCCGAGATCGTCGACGCCTCGGCGCTGAGCATCGACGCCATCCTGGCGCGCGCCGGCGCCATGCGCCGGGCCGGCGCCGACGTGATCGATCTCGGCTGCCTGCCGGACACGCCGTTTCCCCATCTCGAAGACGCCGTGCGCGAACTCAAGCGCGCCGGCCACCAGGTCAGCGTCGACTCGGCCACCACGGAAGAGCTTGCCCGCGGCGCCAAGGCCGGCGCGCATTTCCTGCTCAGCCTGACAGAGAAGACGCTCGACCTCGCGGCCGACAGCGGTGCGATGCCGGTGCTCATCCCGGCCGAGCATGGCGACATGCCGTCGCTGCTGCACGCCGCCGAGGCGGCAGAGCGCCGCGGCATCGCGGCCATCCTCGATCCGGTGCTCGATCCGATCCATTTCGGATTCATGGATTCGCTCAAGCGCTATGCCGAGCTGCGCCGAAAACTGCCCGACGCCGAGATCCTTATGGGTACCGGCAACCTCACCGAGCTGACTGATGCGGATTCCGGCGGCATCACGGCCGCGCTGGTCGGCATCTGCTCCGAGCTGCATATCCACAACGTGCTGGTGGTACAGGTGAGCCCGCATACCCGCCGCACCGTCGAGGAGCACGATGCGGCGCGCCGCATGATGTACGCGGCGCGCGAGGACAAGAGCCTGCCCAAGGACTACGGCGGTGCGCTGGTGCAGCTGCACGACCGCAAGCCTTTTCCCAACACGCCGGCGGAAATCTTTGAGCTGGCGCGCCAGGTGACCGACGGCAATTTCCGCATCGAGACCGCCGAGGACGGCATCCACGTCTACAATCGCGACGGACACCACGTGGCGTCCGATGCCTTCTCGCTGTTCCCCAAGCTCGGGGTCGAGCGCGACGCGCCGCATGCGTTCTATCTCGGGGCCGAGCTGATGAAAGCCGAGATCGCCTGGCGGCTGGGCAAGCGCTACGTGCAGGACGAGCCGCTCGACTGGGGCGTCGCGGTCGATCGCGCGGCGGAGGATCTCACGCGGCTGCGTCAAGTCGGGCATACGCTGCGCGGCTTCGCGGCCGGGACCTGAGCCATGCCGATGATCCGCGAAACCATAGTGACGACGGCGGACGCCAACGGGCAGCCGCACATCGCGCCGCTCGGCATCATCGCCGACGGCGACGGCTGGATCATCGCGCCGTTCCACCCGTCGACCACGCTCGACAATCTGCGCGCCGTGCCGTTCGCGGTCGCCAATTTCTGCGACGACGTGCGCATCTTCGCCGGATGCCTGACCGGCCGTTCCGACTGGCCGACCGCCGCGTCAGTGCACGTGCCGGTGCCGCGCCTCGCCGCCGCGCTCACCCATGCCGAGCTGGCCGTGACCCACGTGACCGAGGATGCGCAGCGGCCGCGCTTTCATTGCCGGGTCGTGCACCACGCCATGCAAGCGCCGTTCGCCGGGTTCAACCGCGCCCAGGCGGCGATCATCGAAGCCGCCATCCTGGTGAGCCGCCTGCACCTGCTGCCGCGCGAGAAAGTGGAGAGCGAGATCGCCTACCTGGAGATCGCCGTGGGCAAGACCGCCGGCGCGGCCGAGCAACAAGCGTGGCAATGGCTGATGGAAAAAATTCGCGCGCACTACGGTAACGACGCGAATCTCGGCGCTGCTCAGAGAAAATAACAGCCGCCCCTGCAAAGCAGAGGCGGCCATCCAAGGAAATAGATCTGCGCGACCCTTAAAACCGGATCGCTGCCTTGAGGCACGAGACCGATCAGAACTCGGCCGGCAGGTATCCGTTGATCTCCAGCCCGATGCAGATTTCGACGAGCGTCGGTGTCGTCCAAGCCATGGCACTTCCTCTCCCGTTCAACTGCAGCTGAAATTATAACCGGCCCCAATGGCGATGCAACGCCCTTTTTGCCCGCAATAACAAGCTTGTGTCGGTTTGTCGCTGCGCCGTCTATGATGCGCTCATGCCCGTCAGTTTTTCTTTTCGCCATGGCTGATCAGCCCCTAGTCGGCCTTATCGGCATCGGCCTCATGGGCCAAGCTTTGGCGACCCGGCTCCTGGACGGCGGCTTTGCCGTGCTGGGGTTCGACATCGACCCGGCCAAGAGCGCCTGGCTCGCGGCGCGGGGCGGACAGGCCGCCGCCAGCGTCGCCGAGGTCGCCACCCGCGCGAACCCGGTTGTGCTCGCCGTGTTCTCGACCGACCAGGTCGAGGACGTGGTGGAGCGGCACATTTTTTCGGCAACGGCTTCGGGCCGCCGGCCCATCGTGCTGTGCACCAGCACCTGCGATCCCGATGCCATTGCCCGGCTGGGCGAGCGCTGTGCGGCGCAAGGCCTGCCATTCCTCGAAATGCCGGTCTCCGGCACCAGCGAGCAGGTGCGCCGCGGCGACGGCGTCGCGCTGATCGGCGGCGACCCGGCCTTGGCCGAAGCAGTCGCGCCCGTGCTCGATGCGCTGTTTGCGGCGCGCCACCATATCGGCCGTGTGGGCGACGGCGGCCGCGCCAAGCTCGCCGTCAACCTGATCCTTGGGCTCAACCGCCTGGCGCTGGCCGAAGGCCTGGTGTTCGCCGAGCGGCTCGGCCTCGATCCCAAAGCCTTCCTCAAGGTGGCGCAGGGTTCGGCCGCCGCCTCACAGGTCATGGCCACCAAGGGGCCAAAAATGGTTGCGGGTGAATTCTCGCCGGAAGGGCGCGTGCGCCAGACGCTCAAGGACGTCCATCTCATGCTCGACCAGGCGCGCCAGCACGGTCAGCGCCTGCCGCTGCTCGAAGTGCACGAGGACATCCTGTCCGCCTGCGTGCGCCAGGGCGAGGCCGACCTCGACAACAGCCGCGTCATCGCCGAGGTGCGGCGGCGCCGCGACGGGCTAGGACCAGGTCCGGACGGTGCGCGTCGGAAGACGTAGCACTCGTCCCTGGTTGCGGTATCCTGGCGGCAAAGGACACATCAGGGAGGACATCGTCATGAGGAGATCCACGCGCCGTGACGTCCTGATCGGCGGCGCTGCCGGCGCCGTCGCCGCGCTGGGGCTGCGGCCGGCGCGCGCGCAGACCTGGCCGGGCCGTCCCGTCACGGTCATCTGCCCGTGGGGCGCCGGTGGCGGCACCGATGCGACCGCGCGCATCGTCGCCGCCGTGCTGGAGAAGGACCTGAAGCAGCCCTTCAACGTCATCAACCGCACCGGCGGCTCCGGCGTGGTCGGGCATGCGGCGATCGCCACCGCACCACCCGACGGTCACACCATCGGCATCATCACGGTCGAGATCTCGATGATGCACTGGCAGGGCCTGACCGAGTTCAAGCCCGACAGCTACACGCCGCTCGCCCTCATGAACGAGGACCCGCCCGGCATCCAGGTTCCCGGCAACAGCCCGTACAAGACGGTGAAAGAGTTGGCCGACGCCATCAAGGCCGCACCGCCGGGCAAGCTGAAGGCGTCGGGCACCGGCCAAGGCGGCATCTGGCACCTGGCGCTTGTCGGGTGGCTCACCGCCATGGGGCTGCGACCCGATCACGTGGCCTGGGTGCCAGCGAACGGCGCGGCGCCGGCCATGCAGGATCTCGCCGCCGGCGGGCTTGATCTCGTGACCTGCTCGGTGCCGGAAGCGCGCGCCATGATCGAAGCCGGCAAGGCGAGAAGCCTCGCCGTCATGGCGGCCGAGCGTAACCCCGCCTTCAAGGACGTGCCGACACTCAAGGAAGCCATGGGCATCGATTACACGACCGGCGCCTGGCGCGGCTTTGCCGGGCCCAAGGGTCTCCCGCCCGACATCGCCCGCGCCATGACGGCGGCGCTGCAGAAGGTCAACGAGTCCGCCGAGTTCCGCGACTTCATGGCCAGTCGCGGCTTCGGCGTGAGGTGGGCCGACGGCGCCGGTTTTGCCAAGTTCATGGACGACGGCAACCGCGCGATGGGTACGGCCATGAAGGCAGCCGGCCTCGCCAAAGGCTGAGCCGGACACTTTTGGGCGCGCCGCGCGGCGCGCCCAACCACGCGGCGCCCGTCTTCCCTTCGTGCACCGATGCAGCTCTCGGATCGGGTGACAGGTTTGTTCATGGTGGCTCTCGGGAGCCTCGCGGCCTATGGCGGCTCGCGCCTGCCGCCGGTGCCGGGCCAGCAGATCGGCCCCAACGTGTTTCCGCTCGTGGTGGGCATCGGGCTTGCGATCTGCGGCGCCATGATCGCGCTGCGCATCGGCCGCCGCTACGAGGAGGAAGCCGAAGCCGACCTCGCCCAGATCACCGGGCAAACCGTGACCGCGACCGACGCGGCCGATCATGCGCCATGGTGGCGCAGCCTCAAGGTGCTGGTGCCGCCGGGCCTGCTGCTGTTCTATGTCGTTGCCGTCGATGCCCTGGGCTTTCTGCCGACGGCCGCCGCCATGGTGCTGATCGCATCGCTGGCGCTGGGAGGGCGGGTGCGCCTCGCCATCCCGCTCGCCATCGGCGCGCCGCTCTTCGTCAATCTGGTGTTCGCAAAACTGCTGCGCGTCCCGCTGCCGTCGGGACTGCTGCCGCTGCCCTGGCTGGGCCTGCCATGAGCACGGTGATCGAAGCCTTCCGCCTGGTCCTGCAGACCGAGGTCATCGTCGCGATCCTGCTGTCGTCGATCTACGGACTGGTCGTGGGCTCATTGCCGGGCCTGTCCGCCACGATGGCGACGGCTCTGCTGGTGCCGGTCACCTTCTATCTCTCGCCCATCGCGGCGGTCGCCACCATCATCGCGGCGTCCGCCATGGCGATCTTCTCCGGCGACATTCCCGGCGCGCTGCTGCGCATTCCCGGGACGCCGGCGTCGGCCGCCTACACCGACGAAGCCTACGCCATGACGCGCAAGGGCGAGCCCGAGATGGCGCTCGGCATCTGCGTGTGGTTCAGCGCGCTCGGCGGCATTGCCGGCACGATCTCGCTCATGGCGCTGGCGCCGCCGCTCGCCGAAATGGCGCTCAACTTCTCGACCTATGAATATTTCTGGCTCGCCTTCCTCGGCCTCATGTGCGCCACCATGGTGGCGCGCTCCTCGCCCGTGAAGGCGATCGCCAGCATGCTGATCGGCCTGCTCGTCTCCTGCATCGGCATGGAGAATCCGGGCGGCACGCCGCGCTTCACCTTCGGCAGCACCGATCTGCTCGGCGGCATCGAGCCGATCCCGGCGCTGGTCGGCGTGTTCGCCGTCTCCGAGGTCATGCGCGCGATGCTCAACGCCGAGCCGCCCAAATTGCCGTACCGGCGCTTCGGCAGCATCCTGGCCGGCCAGCTGGCGCTGACGAAGAAATACGTGGCGCCGCAGGTACGCGGCAACATCGTCGGCATCATCATCGGCGTCCTGCCCGGCGCCGGCGCCGACATGGCGGCCTGGGTCAGCTATTCGATGTCGAAGCGCTTTTCCAAGGAGCCGGAGAAATTCGGCACCGGCCATCCGGAAGGGCTGATCGAAGCGGGCGCCAGCAACAATGCCAGCCTCGCCTCCGGCTGGGTCCCATCCCTCCTGTTTGGCATTCCCGGCGACACCATCACGGCCATCGCCATCGGCGTCCTCTACATGAAGGGACTCAATCCGGGGCCGACTTTGTTCACCGAGCGCGCCGCCAGCATGTACGCGCTCTACATCATCTTCATCATCGCCAACATCATCATGATCCCGCTCGGCATCGGCATGATCCGGCTGGCCGCGCAGGTGCTGCGGGCGCCGCGCGCCGCCGTGATGCCGGTCATCGTCCTGCTCTGCTCCGTCGGCGCCTTCGCCACCGGCAACAACCTGTTCGCGGTGGTCACGGTCGCCGCCTTCGGCATCATCGGCTATGTCATGGAGCGCAACGGCTATCCCGTAGCCGCCATGGTGCTCGGCATCGTCATGGGAACCATGGTGGAGCAGGCCTTCGTGACGTCGCTCATCAAGTCGGATGGCAGCATCCTGCCGTTCTTCAGCCGGCCGGTGGCAGCCGTTCTGGCCAGCATGACCATTGCCGCACTGCTGTGGCCCGTGGGCGTTTGGCTGCGAGCTCTGCTGCGCAGGCAGCCTGCGCTGGTTTCCGACCGGACCAAGTGACCCAAAAAAAATAGGGAGCCGCGTGGGCTCCCTAAGGTAATGC
>DATFWC010000624.1:0-8632 GCA_035259885.1 Xanthobacteraceae bacterium | reverse complement strand
AGCGATTTCGGCGGCGACGGCCGCAGCGATCTCCTGTTCCGCCGCACCGACGGACAAATGATCCTGTACCAGATGAACGGCCTGCAGATCGCCTCCAGCCAGCCGGTCGGCGCCGTCGGCACCGACTGGATCTTGACGGCGTCGGCCGACTTCAACGGCGACGGCAAGGCCGACATGCTGTTTCGCCACACCGACGGCACGCTGCTGATGTACCTGATGAACGGCGCGCAGGTATTGACCGCGGCGCCGCTCGGCGCCATCGGCACCGACTGGGAGTTCATCGGCGCCGAGGATTTCAACGGTGACGGCAAAGCCGACATGCTGTTCCGCCGCTCAAGCGACGGCATGCTGGCGCTCTACCTGATGAACGGGCTGCAGGTCGCGGCCGCCCAGCTCATCGGGGCGGTCGGCACCGACTGGCGGGTGCGCGGCGTGCGCGACTTCAACGGCGACGGCCGCGCCGACCTCCTGTTCCGCCGCTTAAGCGACGGCATGCTGGCGCTCTACCTGATGAACGGATTCCAGGTCGCGGAGGCCGCCCTCCTGGGTGCCGTCGGCACCGACTGGGCCCTGCTCGGCGCGCGCGATTTCAACGGCGACGGCCGCGCCGACATGCTGTTCCGCCGCAGCGACGGCACGCTGCTGCTCTATCTGATGGACGGGTTCCGCGTCGTGACCGCGCAGGTGATCGGCGCCGTCGGGCCCGATTTCTCGCTCATGGGCCTCGGCGACCTCAACGGCGACGGCCGCGCCGACATGGTGTTCCGCCGCTCAAGCGACGGGATGCTGACCGGCTATCTGATGAACGGGTCCCAGGTCGTGGCGGCGACGCTTCTCGGCGCCATCGGGACCGACTGGGCCGCCTGCTACTCGCAGCCGCCGGCGGCGGTGAGCGGGCTCGATCCGGGGTGATTGCGGCAGCCATGCCACTTGCTCCACCTCTCCCCGCGTGCGGGGAGAGGTCGATTTGCGAGCGAAGCTCTTGCGCAGCGAAGCAAATCGGGTGAGGGGGCGGTTCCACAGGCTCAGACTCGCGGAGGCACCCCCTCACCGGGATTCCTTCGCTTCGCTCGGAATCCGACCTCTCCCCGCACGCGGGGAGAGGTGGAAGCAAGTGGCTTTGCCTTCCCCTCCCCTACGGAAAAAAATTTTCGCCTCGCTGTCGGTTTGCCCAACCTCCGTGCGTCCTTGGGGCAAAAGCAGGAGGTCAACATGGAAAATCCGAAAAACATCGCCCGCGACGAGTGGCGCGCCGCGCGCAAGGCGCTGGTGGACGAACTCACCCGGCTGCGCGACCAGTTCAATGGCGGCGGATGGGCCGAACGCTCCGCCTTTTCCTCGGCCGTGCTCTCGCGCTAGGCATAGCCGACGGACATGATCACGCGAGGGACCCGCATGCTCTATGCATTCCTGTGCTATCACGACGAGGCGGTGGTCACCGGCTGGAGCAAGGAGGAGGACGATGCGGTCCTGGCCAAGCGCCACCTGGTGACCGACAAGCTCGCGGCCAACGGCAAGCTCGGGCCGGCGCTGCGCCTGATGCCGACCACGACGGCGACGACGGTGCGCATGGGCCGCGACCCGGTGGTGCTCGACGGCCCGTTCGCCGAGACCAAGGAAGCGCTGCTCGGCTTCTACATCATCGACTGCGCCTCGCTGGAGGAAGCCATCGAGCATGCCCGCCAGATCGGGCGCGACGAAAAGGTGGTATTCGAAATCCGCCCCGTGCGCCTGTTCCTGCCCGGGAGCAAGGTGGCGTGACCGACATACGGTGGATCGACACCACGCTGCGATCGGCGCGCCCGCAGGCAGTGGGAGCGCTGCTGCGCTATTTCCGCGATCTCGACCGGGCCGAGGAGGCGTTCCAGGAAGCGTGCCTGCGCGCGCTCAAGACCTGGCCGGTGAACGGGCCGCCGCGCGATCCGGTGGCGTGGCTGATCCTGGTCGGGCGCAACGTCGCGCTCGACGACGTGCGCCGGCGCCGCCGGACCGAGGCGCTGCCGGACGAGGAGGTGATCTCCAATCTGGACGATGCCGAAACCGACCTCGCCGAGCGGCTCGACTCGTCGCACTACCGCGACGACCTGCTGCGGCTCCTGTTCATCTGCTGCCATCCCGATCTGCCGGCCACCCAGCAGATCGCGCTGGCGCTGCGCATCGTGTCGGGCCTGACCGTCAAGGAGATCGCGCGCGCCTTCCTGGTGAGCGACAGCGCCATGGAGCAGCGCATCACCCGTGCCAAGGCGCGCGTGGCGCAGGCCGACGTGCCGTTCGAGACGCCGGGCGCGGTCGAACGCGCCGAGCGGCTGGGCGCCGTCGCCGCCATGATCTACCTCCTGTTCAACGAGGGCTATTCGGCGAGCGGCGGCACCGTGCAGGTGCGCGTGCCGCTGTGCGAGGAAGCGATTCGCCTGGCGCGCCTGCTGCTGAAACTGTTCCCGGGCGAGCCTGAGATCATGGGCCTGGCGGCGCTGCTCATGCTGCAGCATGCGCGCGCGTCGGCGCGGATCGCCACGGACGGCAGCATCGTGCTGCTCGAGGACCAGGACCGCAGCCTGTGGGACCGCGACCTGATCGCGGAAGGGCTGGCGCTGATCGACAAGGCGGCACGCCACCGGCGCCCCGGCGCCTACCAGATCCAGGCGGCCATCGCCGGCGTGCATGCCAGCGCGGCGCGGCCCGAGGACACCGAGTGGTCGGAGATCGACGGGCTCTACGCCGTGCTGGAGCGGCTGCAGCCGTCGCCGGTCATCAGCCTCAACCGCGCCGTGGCGGTGAGCAAGACCCAGGGGCCGGCGGCGGCGCTGGCCATGCTCGACGCGCTGGCGGCGCCGCTCGCCGGCTACTTCCATTTCTTCGGCGTGAAAGGAGCGCTGCTCATGCAGCTCGGCCGCAGCCAGGAGGCGCGCGTCGCCTTCGACCAGGCGATCGCGCTTGCCCACACGCCGGCCGAAGCCGCCCATATAAGGCAGCACCTTGACCGCCTCATGCGCGACAGCGAGCGCGCGCCGCTGTGCAAATCGGGATGAGCCGGAACCCATCATCGGTTTTTCGGCTTGTCATTCCGCGGATTGATGAGTCCCGCTGTGCGGGACCACGCTCCGGCCGCCGGACGGTCACTTTCCTGCAGCAAAAATAATCTTCATCACGCTGTCGAATTGGCCGTCCGCCGTTCGTCCTCGGGGGGACAAGACGAGGAGTCAACCATGCAAGTCAACCCGTATCTGATGTTCAACGGCACCTGCGAAGCCGCGTTCAAGTTCTATGAGAAGGTTCTCGGCGGGAAGATCGAGGCCATGATCCCGCACAAGGGCAGCCCGGCCGAAGGCCACGTGCCGCCCGAGTGGAAAGACAAGATCATGCATGCCCGCCTGGCCATCGGCGACAGGGTGCTGATGGGATCCGACGCACCGCCCGGCCACTTCGAGCAGCCGAAAGGCTTTTCCGTTACCGTCAACCCCACCGATCCGGCCGAAGCGGACCGCATCTTCGGCGCGCTGTCGGAAAAGGGAACCACCACCATGCCGATCCAGGAGACCTTCTGGGCCGCCCGGTTTGGGATGTGCGTCGACCGGTTTGGCATCCCGTGGATGGTCAACTGCGACAAGCGCGCCTGACGTTTGCCGCAGGCCCCCGGCCCCGGAGCCGACATACGCGGCAGCCGAGCCCCGACGGGCTCGGCTGTGCCACGTCCGCACCGCGACATACGGTCGCAAGAAAAATTTTCGCCGCCTGTCGGCTTGCCGCCACCCCCTTCGTCCTCGGGGCAGAATACCGGCCGCGTATTCCGACAAGGCATGAAGAGCTCAAGACCGCCGCAAACCTTCGTTTCCATCAACGCACCGCAGGGGAGACACCAATGATCAAGACAGTTGCACTCATCGTCGTGGTTCTGCTCGTCGTGTCGCTGGCCGGCGTGCTCGCCTACGCGGCGACCAAGCCGGACACGTTCCAGGTCCAACGTGCCACCAGCATCAAGGCGCCGGCGGACAAGATTTTTCCGCTGATCAACGATCTGCGCGCACAATCCACGTGGTCGCCGTTCGAGAAGGACCCCGACATGAAGCGCACGCACAGCGGCCCGGCGCAGGGCGCCGGCGCCACCTATGAATGGGACGGCAACCGCCAGGTCGGTGCCGGACGCATCGCCATTACGGACGCCCAGACGCCGTCGAAAGTCACCCTGGCGCTGGATATGACCAGGCCGATGGATGCGCACAACATCGTCGAGTTCACCCTGCAGCCGCAGGGCGACGCCACCACGGTGACGTGGGCGATGCAGGGCGAGCAGCCCTACCTGGCCAAGGTCATGAGCACGGTGATCGACTGCGACAAGATGGTGGGTAGCATGTTCGAGGAAGGACTCGCCAAGCTGAAGGCGCTCGCCGAGAAGTGAGTGCGACCGACCGGACACCCAAGGGAGAGACCCATGACCGCCCGGGCTCGCAAGACCTCACCCGCCCGCCGCGACGTGACCATCACGCGCGAGCTTTCTGCCCCGCGCAGCCGCGTGTTCCAGATGTGGACCGAGCCCGGGCTCCTGGCACAGTGGTGGGGACCGCAGGGCTTCACCAACCCGGCGTGCGAGGTGGACGCGCGGCCGGGCGGCGCCATCCGCATCCACATGCGCGCGCCGGACGGCGTCGTGCATCCGATGCGTGGCACGTTCCGCGAGGTCGCGGCGCCGGAGCGGCTCGTGTTCACCACGGTCGCGGAAGACAATGCCGGCAACCCGCTGCTCGAAGGGCTCACCACCGTCACGTTCGCGGAACACAACGGCGGGACGAAGCTCACCGTGCAGTCGGGCGCGACCGGCCTGGCGCCGGTGGCGGCCGACATGCTCGCCGGCATGGAGGCAGGCTGGACGCAAACCGTGGAGCGGCTGGCCGCAGCGCTGGCGCAGCAAGACTCCGTGCCGCCTCGCGTCGTCTCCCGCGACGAATGGCTGACGGCGCGCAAGGCGCTGCTGGCCAAGGAGCGCGAGCTCACGCACGCGCATGACCGCCTGGCGGCCGAGCGGCGCGCCCTGCCCTGGGTCAAGGTCGAAAAGACCTATACGTTCGACACCACCGGCGGCCGCCGGACTCTTGGCGACCTGTTCGGCGACAAGAGCCAACTCGCCATCTACCACTTCATGCTGGCGCCCAATTCGGACCACATCTGCGACGGCTGCGCGTTCCTGGCCGACCATATCGACGCCGCGCGCATGCATTTCGAGCACGCCGACCTGGCGTTCGCTGCCGTGTCGCGGGCGCCGCTGGCGCGGATCGAAGAGGTGCGCAAGCGCATGGGCTGGCGCTTCACCTGGGTTTCGTCGTTCGGCAGCGACTTCAATTACGACTACGGCGTGTCGTTTACCGACGCGCAGATCGCGTCCGGCAACACCAGCTACAATTACGGCACCACGCCCTACGCCAATCCCGACCTGCCCGGCACCAGCATCTTCGCCAAGGACGCGGCGGGCGCGGTGTTCCACACCTACTCGGCCTATACGCGCGGCAGCGAGCAACTGATCGGTGCGCTCAACTGGCTCGATCTCGCGCCCAAGGGCCGCAACGAGAGCGGGGTCATGAGCTGGGTGCGGCTGCACGACGAATACGAGCAGCACAGCGCCGAATCCTGCTGCCATGCCGCGGCTAGCTAGCCGTATCCAATGCGTAGCCCGGATGAGCGCAGCAAAATCCGGGATGGGTCAAGCCCGCATGTCGCTTTCGCTCATGCGGGCTACGGGAGCGAGATGAGAGGAGGAGATACCAATGCCCTACGTTGACGGATTTGTCGTTCCGGTGCCGACCAAGAAGCTCGACGCCTACCGCCGCCTGGCGCAGAAGGCAGCCAAAGTCTGGCGCGAGCACGGTGCGCTCGAAGTGCGCGAATGCGTCGCCGACGACGTCAAGGTGGGCAAGCGGACGTCATTCCCGCGCAGCGTCAAGCTCAAGCGCGGCGAGACGGTGGTGTTCTCCTATATCGTCTACAAGTCGCGGGCGCAGCGCGACCGCGTCATGGCCAAGGTCATGAAGGATAAGCGGCTGGCCGATATGATGAAGCCCGGCGGCGTGCCGTTCGACGGCAAGCGCATGATCTTCGGCGGCTTCGAAGTGATGCTGACGGCCTGATCGCGCTGCACGCCGCGCGCAACCGCACGGCAACCAGGGAAATGTCATCATGGTTGTCCTGCAGGTCGTCACGGCGACGCTGGTGTCCATCGCCATGGCGCTCGCGCTGGCGCACGCGCTGGAATTTCCCGGCAAGATGCGGCTGACCGAAGCCACGTATCGCGCCGTACAGACCATCTACTATCCGGGCTTCACCATCGGCGGCATCGCCGAAGTTTTGGCACTCCCGATGCTGCTGGGCCTCGTGGTCCTCACGCCCAAGGGGAGCGCGGTATTCTGGCTGACGCTCGCCGCATTCGTCGCGTTCGCCGCCATGCACGGCGTCTACTGGCTGGTGACCCACCCGGTGAACAAGTTCTGGGTCGAAGGCGTGGACGTGAGCGCGGCCGGCGCAAAATTCTTCCGCGTCGGGGCAACGGATCGGAGCGGACGCGCACCGGACTGGACCGTTCTGCGCGACCGCTGGGAGTATTCGCACATCATTCGTGCCGTGCTCGGCTTGGTCGGCCAGACCCTGCTGATCACGGCGATCGCGCTGTAGGGACGACCGCCGCGTGGCGGCGCCCTAGATCGAGATGACTTTTCTTCGAATCGTCATCTCGATCTAACCTATGCTTGGAGCATGATCTTTTCCGAAAACCGGTACCCACTTTTCGGGATCATGCTCTACAGCTTGAGGACGTACATCACGAACGGCTCGGCTGGCACGCCATGGCTCTCATAGAGACCCCTCGCCGCCGCGTTACCAGGTTCGGTGCCGACCCAGGCCTCCTCGCAGCCCAGGGCTTTGCCGAGCGCAAGCATCTCGGCGAGCATTGTTCGCGCGATGCCCCGGCGCTGCAGCGCCGGCGTGACACCGACCTCGTCGATATAGAGCTCAGTCGGCTTGTCGGGATGGCGATGCACGACGGCAGCGACCTGCGCCACCACGGCGCCGTCCAGCAGCGCGACCAGCATGATGTGGCCGGGCGACGCCAGATAAGCGGCGAGCCGCTGGCGATCGACGGCGACGTCGAACACGTCCGCGGCAACGCGGTCGAACAGCGCCTCGTCGCCGGATTTCACCTGCCTGATTGCGAGGCCCAACGGCAACGACACGACGTCGCTCATGCGGCGTGCTCCGGGATCTCGGTCGTCACGACCAAAATTTGAAAACAAGAGTGGATTCTCCCATGGCTCTCACGCTCTACTATCATCCGCTGGCATCGTTCTGCCAAAAGGTCCTGATCGCGCTGTACGAGAACGGCACGCCGTTCGTGCCGCGCTTCGTCGATCTCGGCGACGCGGCGTCGGCCGCCGAGCTCAAGCAGATCTGGCCGATCGGAAAATTCCCGGTGCTGCGCGACGACGCCAAGGACGTTGCGATCCCCGAGTCGAGCATCATCATCGAGTATCTGGCGCTGCACTATCCGGGCGGGACGCCACTCGTGCCGGCGGACCAGGAGCTGGCGTGGCAGACGCGCCTGCGCGACCGCTTCTACGATCTGCACGTGCACGAGCCGATGCAGAAGATCGTCGGCGACAAGCTGCGCCCGCCGGGGCAGAACGATCCGCACGGCGTCGCGGCGGCCAGGAAGCAGCTCACGACCGCCTACGGCATGATCGACCGCGAAATGGCGGCGCAGACCTGGGCCATGGGCGACGCCTTCACGCTGGCGGATTGCGCCGCCGCTCCGCCACTGTTCTACGCCAACAAGGTGATGCCGTTCGGCGACGCCCACCGGAACGTGGCCGCCTACTTCGACCGCCTGATGCAGCGGCCGTCGTTCGCCCGCGTCGTGAAAGAAGCGCAGCCCTACATGCATCTGTTTCCCGGCTAGGGCATGATCCCGAAAAGTGGGCACCGGTTTTCGGAAAAGATCATGCTTCAACACTTCCGCAAAAATTGAAGCACTCTGCTTGTCAGCGCTCAGGCCGATGGCGGCTCTTCGATCACGCTCACGTGCCCGGCGACCACGCGCCAGCCCTCGGGGAAACGCACCCAGGTCTGCGTCTGCCGGCCGATGCGGCCGGGCGTGGTGGCGCGACGGAACAGGGTCGAGGCCACGGCAAAGTCGCGGCCGAACGCGGTGATCACGGTCTCCTCCAGCGTGCGCGCCAGGCCGGCGGGCGAGCGGGCGGCGCGGAACGCCTTGATCTCGGCATAGCCGTAGAGGTTCTCGGCGGCGCCGTAGCGGATGGTGCGCGGATCGTCGCGGAACAGCGCGTCGAGCATCTCGACGTCGTTCGCCACCAGCGCCGCCTCGTAGCGCGCAAAAGCTTCCGTCACTTCGGCGACGACGTCCGGCAGGTCGATGTCCACGATTGTCCTCCCTGAAGGGCCGGTCGTGGCGCCGCAACGGCGCCGCTTTGCTCCAGTGCGTAGGCGATCCGCAGGGCCACGTCCCCGCGGTTGACGGCGGCGGCGATCTCGGCGGCAGAGGCCCACTCCGTGTCCACGACTCATGCCTGCTTCCAGAGATGCCCCATCCCTCCCCCTTTCAGGGCAAGGCTATCGCATATGGCGCCGTTTCCTC
>DATFWC010000623.1:0-4886 GCA_035259885.1 Xanthobacteraceae bacterium | reverse complement strand
CACGTCGACGACGTCATCGTGGCGGTCGATCGCCCAGCGGTAACCGGTCGTGGCGTTCTCCGGCAACGTGAGCCGAATCGTGTCGCCCACGTGGACGTCCACGGTGCGGTCATTGTCTGCTTCAGACAGCTGCAGCATCGGCTTCGCGGCTTCCGCGGCGGCGACATGTGTTCCTGCGCCGGCGGCGTACAACAGAACCGCCGCCAGCGCAGTCAACCGTGCAATGGACTGAAGGCAAAGTCCAGGCACTTGCTTGTTCACGTTGCGCGGACTCGTCAGATCGTGACGCCGTAGCTTTCATTGAAGAACGCACCGTTGATATACGCTTCGCTGGCATAAGCAAAGCCGTGATCTCCCCAGCCAGTGCCCCAGCTGTTGCGGATGATGAAGCGATGGTCGGCCGTGTAGCCGACCACCGCCACTGCGTGGCCGCCGCGTATCGTATTGGGCTGGAACGTATCCAGCTTGCCGTGGGTGGCGGTAGCGTTATCCCAGGTGGCATCGACGTTGAGGGCGACGAGGATCGGTCCGTGCGCCGCGAGCCAGGAACGCCAGCTCGGCAGATTTTTCTGCAGATTGAAGTAGGACGTGATCCGCCGCGACGCCGCAGTGGCAAAGAACGTGTTCTCGTTGCCTGTGTACATCGTGGCCTTGATGTGGAACGGCACCAGCGCTTCCGGTACCGGCCCGTACTTGCGCAAAATGTCCACAGCTGCCTTGATGCTGGTGCCGGCTTCCTCGATCATGGCTTCCGGCCGGCTGGTGAATTCGTCGGTTTCTTTCGAGGCCATCCAGGTGAAGCGCGGCGACAGCTTCATATTCTGGGCAAGCTTGCCTGCCTTGACCAGCTGATAGCGGGCGACACCGTCGGTGGACGCCCAGCCGACGCATGAGCCGGTCACTTCCTGATCGCCGATGTCCCACCAGGGGGCGCGCAGATCCACGCTGGCCGGCAGCGCCGCAGGAGCGGCGGCTACGGCATTCACCGCCACCGCGTGCTCGTATCGCCAGTCCTTATCGGTATTTCGCGACGGTACAACGTTGGTGATACGATATGCTTCAGGCCGCGCGTGCGGTCTCGTAGCCATGTGTAGCCTCCCCGTAGGTGCGAGAGAATCGTGACAGGTTTCGTCACTCCAAGCGGCACGGAGCGGATACCGCCGCTTCACCTGTAAGGTGTAATACGAGTGAGCTGCACACGCGTGTGAGGCAATTCACAGCGCGCGCTGAATGGCAGAATGCGCTGCGCTCATTCGCCCATGCGCTGTGCGCCGCCGTCCGCCACCGGAGGACCGCGGAGGCCCCAGAGAATGAGCGCAAACGAGGCGATGCCCGTCGGGGCGGACGAATAGGCCACGAGCCTGATCACAGCCTCCTGAAAATCGCTGCCGTGCGCGGATCCCGCAGCCAGCGGCATGATGGAATTGCCGGCACCCCAGACCGCGCCCAACAGGAACGCCGCGACGATGGCCAAGCCTGAATAGATCAGAAGCCAGAACGCGATCCGTGCCGCCGTGGCGCCCAGGTTGAGTCGCGGCCACACCAGCCCGAGCGCCAGCAGCAGGACGCCCAGGAACGAGCTGAGCGTATGCACGGACCGTCCGAGATTCGGCACGGGGAAGTAAGGAATCACAAAGCCTTCGAACGACGTGAACAGGAATAGCGCAACGCCGACCTGCAGCAGGCGATGGCCCTGACGCGACAACAGGTTCGAAGAGCCCATACCCATTCGGCGTGCTGTCCGTGACGCTTGTGGCCTTATCGCCGCGGCTTCTTTTTCACCGCGTGCGCCCACGCGGTTTCCAGCGCGCTCTTGAGCTCGGCCGCGCTCAGCTTCGACAAGGTGGCCGTGGTCCAGCCCTGCTGGCCCCACGCGTTCGGCACCGGGGCGAACGCCTCGGGCGCCATCATGCATTTGAATTCCTGCTCGTCGCGCGTGAACTTGAAGTTCGCCGTGCGGCCGTCGGCCGCCAACGTGACGTAGATGCGCGCGACCTTGAACGCCGTGCGGTCGAAATGCGGGGCCTCGCTGGTCCCTTCCAACGTCAACGCCATGCGGCGCAAATCGTTGCCGGTTGCCATGTCCTCTCCGGCCTTGAGACGCGCGATGCCGGCGTGAGCCGGCACCGCAACTCATATTCAACCGGATCGATTATCCCCGGCAAAAGCAAGGCCTGCCGGCGGCGCGGCCCCGATCATGCGGCGCGGCGCAGCGGCTCCGGCGGCAGGGTCGCCTGCATGCTGGGGCGCGCGGTCATGCGCGCGAGCCAGGCGGCGAGCCGCGTGCCGTCGAGCATCGGCCGGCCTTCCGGCGTGGCGGCGAGGTATTCGAGCTGCGGCGCCAGCATGATGTCGGCGATCGACAGCCGGTCACCGGCCAGGAACGGCTGCGTTCCGATGAGCCGCTCGAGCTCTTCGACGCAGACGCGCGCGACGGGCACCGCCGCGGCACAAACCGCCTCGTCGGCTGTCATGCCGAACAACGCCGGGCCGACAATGCGCTGGAACACGATCGTGGCCGCGGCCTTGGGAAAGAAGTACCAGTCGTTGATGCCGATGATCTGGTTCATGCGGGCGGCGGCGCGCGCCTCCGCCGGCTGCAGCGGCGGCTCGGGGAACACGGCGTCGACATAGCGCAGGATCGCCTGCGTCTCGTAGAGCGCGAAGTCGCCGTGCTGGAACGCCGGCACGCGGCCGAACGGATGGCGCTTCAGGTAGGCCTCGCTCTTGATCTCCGGCGGGCTCAGCGCCTGCAGCCGGTAGGCCGCGCCCTTCTCTTCCAGGCCGACCAGGACGGCCCGCATGAACGGGCTGCCGGGCACGCCGTAGACGACGATCTCGCTCATGATGCACTCCTCTCTTGGCTGGCGGATTGGGCAAACAGTTCCAGCAGCCCGGGCCATCCGCCCGAGGAATCGATCTGCTGGCGCATGGCCTCGGCGCGCTCACCCATGCGCTCGAGGTTGCGATGCTCAAGCTCGACGCGGGTGGCATTGGCGCCGTCGGCAATGAACTGCACCTCGACCTCGGTGATCAGGTCGGGGTCGAACTTCCAATCCGGATTGAGCTGCCAGGCCAGCACCAGGCGCGACGGCGGCTCCCACACCAGGACTTTTCCGACCTCGCACTCCGTCCCGTCCACGCCGCGCTCGTACCAGCGGCCGCCGGCGCGCGGCTCGATCACGAGGGTGTCGAGCTCCGACTTGCCGATGTGGTGGGTTTTCGGCCACCAGCGGCCGATGCCGGCGGTGAACACCTCGAATGCGCGCTCGGGCGGCGCGCTGACGCGCACGCTCCTGCGGACGGGCGCCGGTTTGATCGTCTGGTCCATCACGACTCCTTTTCTGCACCTTCGACTTCCGCCGCGTAGGTGGCGAGCGCCACGTCCCAGAACTGGTCCAGCCACTTCCGCACGGCCGCCAACCCGTGAGGGTCGATGTAATAGATCCGCCGCGTGCCCTCGGCGCGGTCGCCCACCAGCCCGGCCTGCTTCAGCATCTTCAGGTGCTGCGACACCGCCGGCCGGCTGATTGGAAAATCGCGCGCGATTTCCCCTACCGAGCGGCCGCCGGACTGCAGCCGCTCGAAGATTTCTCGCCGGGTCGGGTCCGACAGGGCCGCGAACAGGGCCGATGCGTTAGCCATGACTTACCGTAAGCGATAACTTACTTAACGTCAAGGCCCCCGATCGCCGGGGCGCGCGGCGAGATCACTCCGTGAGCTTCAGGTCGGGCAGAGTCATGTCGATGCTTTGGGCGAGCAGATCGCGAATGCCGTCGCGCAACTTCGTATTCTGGGTGACGTCGGAGGATTCGGGCCAGAACGATTTGTCGACCTTTCGATGCGGACTGCGCATGTCGGAGGTCAAAGGCGATTGCCCGATCGAGACATACTTTCGCGTCAACGGCGTAAACGTCTCGCCATCGAATACTCGCATCGCGGCCACCACGTGGATCCAGAAGACGTCAATGAAACCCGAGCCCTGAACGATGCCGAGACCATTTACAAGCTGGTTGGTGGTGACGAACTGGGTGCTCTCGCGGGTGACGACAATATAGCGAGCGCATCGCGTGCCCACCGCCACGGTGCGGAGGATGGCGCCAAGCTCGCTGTCGTAATTGCGGAACAGCTTCACTTCGTCGAGCGACGCGAACGCCCCGCGCGGATAGGTGATGCGCCGCACCGCGGCTCTCCCGCCAAGGAAATTTCCGATCCTCGCAGCGACGAGGTCATCGACCTTCCATGTGTCGATGGGCGCCTCCCTCTCGTCGTTCTGAAAAACGACGATCCCGACTTTCTTGATGTTGAACGTCTCGCCGAGCCGCGACACCACGCCAACACATTTGCCGCTGGCGGCCGGGGCGGCAGCCTGCTTCGGTGCCGCTTGCTTCTTCGCCGGCGCCGGCTTCGGCGCGCCCGGCGTCGTCGGCGCCGGCTGCGCCATCACGGCGACGACCCCGCTCACGAGCAACAGAAACACCACAACCGCACGCATCACCGCCCCCCCCGCTGCCGGTCGACATCCGCCCCTCGGTCACGCCGAGGCGCAGTAACCTATAGCGTTCACGCCTGCTTCGCGTTCTTGTGGATGGCGCCCATCCCGGTCACCCAGGCCTGCGCCGAGCGGAACCAGTTCTGCCGCTTCGGCACGAACTGGTCGCGCTGACGCAGGATCCCGACGCGCACCATGTAGGACTGCTGCACGCCATCGCCCGGCGTGGTGGAATAGATCGGCGAGCCGCAGAGCGGGCAGAACGCCTGCACGCGCGGATTGCCGCTCTCCGCCGTGGTCTTCAGGTAGGTGGTCGGCTCGCCGGTCATCCTGAACATGGCACCGGACACCGGCACCGAGACGCGGAACGCCGAGCCGGTGCCGGTCTGGCAGT
>DATFWC010000622.1:0-3829 GCA_035259885.1 Xanthobacteraceae bacterium | reverse complement strand
GGTGCATCAGTCCCTGTGCCGGCAGGCTACCCCACCGGCGGTGCGACAAGAACCCGGCCGGCCTGCGTGCCTTCGACGCTGCAGCGGGCCATCGACCTCTCGGCAGGGCTATCGCACATGGCTCGCCGCTTGAGGGGCAACACGCGGGCCGCTGGCTCCACCTCCCCCTGAAAAGGAAAGTCATAGGCGGCTTTCGGCCGCCGTTCTTAGTGCTAAGAACGCCGATGCGAAGCATCGGCTATGGTCCAAGCCGCCGCGTGGGGATCACGTCTCGCAGGCTGCAACTGACCCCACCCGCCTCGCTGCGCTCGGCGACCCCTTTCAGGGGGAGGTGGGGCAAGTGGCTTTGCCTCGCACCCGAGATGCCAACGCAAATGCGACAGCCCCCCGCACGCGGGGAGAGGTGGAGATCGGCGCAGATCGCGACCAGCTCGCGCGGCGCGAGCGTGCCCGTTCGCCCGACATTGACGGCATGCGGCAGGGCGACCTATCCCCTCGGGATCGCGGCACCATAGGACAGTGCCGTCGATCTATCGCCCGCCCGTCCCGCGATGCCGTCGCCGCGGCGAATCTGGAACCTGTCATGCAGTCCCATCTCCCGGCCGGAGACAGCCGCGCCGTCGTGTTCGCGACCACCGCCGACGGCCTCAGGTTGCCGGTCATCGACGTCACGCATCCGGCATTCGCGATTCCGGACGATTCCGCAAGCCTCGCGGCGAAGCGCGATGCGTTCCTGGCCTGGGACCGTCGCAACCGCCGCATGCCCGCCATCGTCACGCGGCTGCTCATGCGGCTGGCGGCGCGGCGCTCGCTGCTGCTGCGGAAGATCCTGGCGTCGGACAGCGGATATCTCGACAGCATCACCACCTACATGGTCAAGCTCGGCGCGGACCACCTGCCGCCCGGCTTCGACGGTCCGATGGACCGCAAGGTCGCGGCGGCTCCGCACATGGCGCTGGTCCGGCTGCGCATGCAGCAGATCGCCCGACTGCTGGCGGAGGCGCTCGTCGCACCGCTCGGCGACGCACCGGACGCGCCGCTGCATCTCGTCAACATCGCAGGCGGGCCGGCGCTCGACAGCAGCAACGCGCTGATCATGCTTGCGCGCGCGCACGCGACGCTGATCCACCGTCCGATCGCGATCCACGTGTTCGATGCGCAGCAGGACGGGCCGACCTTCGGCGCGCGCGCGCTGCTCGCGCTCACCGCGCCCGGGGGCCCGCTGCATGGGCTCGAGGTCCAATTCCAGCACCACGCCTACGACTGGAACGACACCGCGCCGCTCGCGCGCCTGCTGGCCGGCCTCGCCGCGCGTGGCGCCATCATCGCGGCCTCGTCGGAGGGCGGCCTGTTCGAGTACGGCACCGACGACGCGGTCGTCGCCAACCTCACCGCGCTCGCGCGCGCCGGCGTGCCCATCGTCGCCGGCTCGGTCACGAGCTCGAGCGAGGTGCGCAGGCGGATGATCGCGCAGACGAGCTTCCGGTTGTTTGCGCGCGGCCTGGAAGGCTTCGCGCCGCTCGCCCAGCGGAGCGGCTATGCGATCGCCGAGAGCCGCACCGCCGTCATGAGCGAGCAGGTGCTGCTGCGGCCGCGGGCCAGCGTGCCATGAAGTGTTGCTCTGCTGGTAGCGAGATACCGGCCGCGTGCCAGTTTTTGCGCTTGCAAGAATGCGCCTCATGACCGATCTCGAGAAACACAGTGATCACGCGGCGCAGGTCGGCCGCATTCTGTATGCATCGCCTCCTGACGCGGGGATATTTCCCACGCAGCAAGGAGTCCCGACGAAGCAAGACAGAGACGTCAGATGGGTATGCTCGTCAACGGCGAGTGGCATGACGTCTGGTACGATACAGCGAGTACCGGCGGCCGCTTCGAGCGCAAAGCCAGCACCTTTCGCAACTGGGTGACGCCCGATGGCGCGCGAGGTCCGTCCGGCGTGGGCGGCTTCCCGGCTGAACAGGGACGCTATCACCTCTATGTCAGCTTGGCCTGTCCCTGGGCGCACCGGACGCTGATCATGCGGCGGCTGAAGGGACTGGAGAACGCCGTCTCGCTTTCGGTGGTTCACTGGCGCATGCGCGAGCGGGGCTGGACCTTCACTCCGGGCCCATGCGTGACGGGCGATCCGGTCAATGGCGCGGAGACACTGAGCCAGGTCTATGTTGCGGCGGAGCCGCACTACACCGGTCGTGTCACCGTGCCGGTCCTTTGGGACAAGGCGCGTCGCACCATCGTCTCCAACGAGTCCGCCGAGATCATCCGCATGTTCAACAGCGCCTTCGACGGCATTGGAGCGGCGTCGGGCGACTACTACCCTGCGCCGTTGCGAGCGCAGATCGATGCGCTCAACGAGCGTATCTACAGGGAGGTCAACAACGGCGTATACCGCGCCGGCTTTGCCACCACGCAGGCCGCCTACGAAGAAGCCGCCATGACGCTGTTCGAGGCCCTCGACTGGCTGGAGGCGCGGCTGTCGGGATCACGCTTCCTGACGGGCGACCGGCTCACCGAAGCCGACATACGGCTGTTCACCACGCTGGTGCGGTTCGATGCCGTGTACCACGGGCATTTCAAGTGCAACCTGAGGCGCATCGCCGATTATCCGGCGCTCTGGCGCTTCACCCGTGATATCTACAACCTGCCCAAGATTGCGGAGACGGTCAACCTCGACCACATCCGACACCACTACTACGAGAGCCACACGACCATCAATCCGACGGGTGTGGTGCCGCTCGGACCCGTCATCAACTTCATAGTACCAGCACGCCGCCGGAAGCAGAGTCGGATGGCGAGTTGATCGCCGCGTGAATCCAATGACCGACGGCGCCGAACACGACGATCGCCTCGTTACCGCGTCGGAATTCTTTTCCCGCGCGCAAGAAAGGCTGACGTTCGATGTGCCGGCAGCGCTGACCAATCCGGATGCCATTGCGCGCCCCGACGCGCACAACGCCGATCCCGCCCTGCGCGCCGCCATCGCGGCGGTGCGGCCGATCAGGCTGGCGGCGGTGCTGGTGCCGGTGGTCCGACGCAACGAGCCGAGTGTCCTGTTTACCGAGCGCACCGCAGCTCTCGCCGACCATGGCGGGGAGATTTCGTTTCCCGGCGGCAAGATCGATGCCGGCGACGCGAGCCCAGCGGCCGCCGCGCTGCGCGAGGCTGAGGAGGAAATCGGGCTTGCGCGGGAGTGTGTCGAGCCGATCGGCTATCTCGACATTCACATAACGCCGTTCGGCCATCGGATTGTGCCCGTGCTGGCGCGCGTCTTGCCGGGCTTTGCGCTTCGGCTGAACCACGACGAGGTCGAGGACGCCTTCGAAGTGCCACTCGCTGTCTTGATGTCCCCGCAAAATCTCAAACGTGAGACCCTCGATTGGAATGGCTTCTCCCTCGACTCCTACGCCATGCAATTCGGCAATCGCAAAATCTGGGGCGTGACAGCCATCATCCTTCGGAATCTGTATGAGCGGGTATATCGCAACTGATAGTCGACCTGCGGCTTCACGCAGCCAACAAGAGTGCATGATTCTCGTGACCGGAGGCACGGGCTTGGTCGGGGCAATATCGTGCGCCCATGTGATGTCCGACAGGTGCGGGCACAGCGCATCACGACATGCTGCGTCGGTCCAGACTGAGCTGGTACCTGCCCGACGCGGCCGGGTTCCCGCGTGAACTCAAAAACTACTTCTATTTTTGAAGCGTAGACCGTTGCACTTCGGAACGGGAAGCCGGGCAATACCGCGTTGCTCAGGATTGGGGCGACGGTCACCACCGCCGCCCTCACGACCCACTAAAGCGAGATGACTTTCTTCGAATCGTCATCTCG
>DATFWC010000621.1:0-31045 GCA_035259885.1 Xanthobacteraceae bacterium | reverse complement strand
CGCGCAGTCGAACGCCCGTCAATTCAATGCGCAGAAGGAGCTGGCAATCGACGACCAGCCGGGCTACGAGCCCTCGGCCGACGAAGAGGACGTCGCCCCTGCATTCAAGCGGCAGATGGTGTTCTTCCGCACCACCGAGGCGCCCGGCACCATCGTGGTTCATACGTCGCAGCGCTTCCTGTACATCGTCCAGGGCAACAACCGGGCGCTGCGCTACGGGATCGGCGTGGGGCGCGAGGGCTTCCAGTGGGCCGGACTGCAAAAGATCTCGCGCAAGGCGGAGTGGCCCGACTGGACGCCACCGGCCGAGATGATCGCGCGCCAGCCCTACCTCCCCCGCTTCATGGCTGGCGGTCCCGGCAATCCGCTGGGCGCGCGCGCGCTGTATCTCGGCGGCACGGTCTACCGCATCCACGGCACCAACCAGCCGCAGACGATCGGGCATGCCGTGTCGTCGGGCTGTTTCCGCCTGGTGAACAACGACGTGATCGACCTCTACGACCGGGTGCCGGTCGGCACCAGGGTCGTCGTGCGTCAGGCCCCCGAGCTCTAGCGGCGGGCGGCCCGTCGGCGACCACTTTTGCGCATATACGAGGGAGATCAGGTCATGAAGCATTTTGTCCTCGCGGCGGCTCTTGCGGCGTTCGTGGCCGCGCCGGCGTCGGCCCAGACCCTGAAAACCGTCAAGGAGCGCGGCTCGCTCAACTGCGGCGTCAGCCAGGGCCTGCACGGCTTTTCAATTGCCGACGACAAGGGCACCTGGACCGGCTTCGACGTCGATTTCTGCCGCGCGCTGGCGGCTGCGATTTTCAACGATCCGGGCAAGGTCAAGTTCGTTCCGCTGTCGGCCGACGAGCGTTTCACCGCACTCACGTCGGGCAAGATCGATGTCCTGTCGCGCAACACCACGTGGACGATGGCGCGCGAGATCTCGGACGGGCTGAGCTTCGCCGGCGTGACCTATTACGACGGCCAGGGATTCCTGGCCCCGGCGGCGCTGCAAGTGGAGTCGGCGCTCGAGCTCGGCGGCAAATCGGTGTGCGTGCAAACCGGAACGACGACCGAGCTCAACCTCGCCGACTTCTTTTCCAACAACCGGATGACCTATGACAAGTTGTTGGTGAGGACCGCACAAGAGGCCTTGCAGGCCTACCAGGCCGGCCGCTGCAGCGTGCTGACCTCGGATATTTCCCAGCTCTACGCCGAGCGGCTGAAGCTCACCAAGCCGGGCGACCATATCATCCTTCCCGACATCATCTCGAAGGAGCCGCTCGGGCCCGCCGTGCGCCAGGGCGACGTGCAATGGTTCAACATCGTCAAGTGGACGCACTTCGCCATGGTGAACGCCGAGGAGCTGGGCGTAAGCTCGACGACGGTCGACGAGGCGCTGAAGTCGGAGAAGCCGGACATCAAGCGGCTGGTCGGCACCGAGGGCGACTACGGCGGCCAGCTCGGCCTGACCAAGGATTGGGCCGCGCGCGTCATCCGGCTGGTCGGCAATTACGACGAGGTGTTCGAGCGCAACGTCGGCACCGCGTCGCAGCTGGGCATTCCGCGCGGCATCAACAACCTGTGGACCAACGGCGGCATCCAATATGCGCCGCCGATCCGCTGATGGCTGCGGTTAGGAGCGCCATGACTTTCGACAATACGCGCCGGGTGCTTGCCGGCCGGAAGCTGCGGAAATGACCAAGGACTATTATTCGGTTCTCCGGCGTGCCACGTCGGCGCTCGCGCCGAGCACCGAGGAGGCACGGCAGGCCGTCTATGACCGCGCCCGGCTGGCGATCATGGATGCGGACCTGCCTTCGGAGCAGACCAGGAGCGAACGCGCGGCGCTCGAAGTGGCGATCGAGCGTATCGAGGCAGACGCGGATCAGGCAGGTCGCGCCCGGCTGCAGCAGGAGGCCGCCGCACGACGCCCGCCGGTCGTGGCAGCCGCGCATGACGAGCACGGGCCGACGATGCCGGCGCTCTCGCGCCCGGTTTTGGTCGGCGCGGGCGCGGCGGCGGTCGCTCTGCTGATCGTGGTTGCCGGCGCCGTCTACTGGGGCGGCCGCACGGATCGCCCTGCTCCCGCGCCGGCGACGAAGGCTCCGGCCGTGGTCGCCGACCGCGCCACCGCCGGCAGCAACCAGGAGCTGTCCTATGTCTTCAAGCGGCAGCTGGTGTACTACCGCAGCATCCACCCGGTCGGCACCATCGTCATCGCCAAGTCGCAGCGCTTTCTCTATCTCGTGCGCCCCGACGTGGTGGCGATGCGCTACACGGTCGGTGTCGGGCGCGAATGCGCGAATGCGGCCGGGCTGCTCGTCATCTCGGCCAAGGAAGGAGGGCTCAAGGAGCCCAGGCTGGCGGCAGCCAGCGGCGCCGGCGCAGACCCGGCGGCACCCTGGCTGAACCTGGGCGACACCGGCCATCGCATCTTTGGCACCAACCCGCCGCTCGTCAGCGGCGGAGACGGCTGCTTTCGGCTCGTCAATGAGGACGCGATCGACCTGTATGACCGCGTGTCGGTGGGAACGCGGGTGGTGATCAACTAGCGCTAAAGCGGCAGCACGCGCACCACGCGGCCCTGCCCGTCGACGATCTCGACCGACCAGCCCGCCCATGTACCCCGCTCGGCTGTTCCCGGCCAGACCTCGTGTATGACCTGGAGCACGGCGGACGACATCACGGCCTCGTCGCGCAACTCGACGCCCATCCGGTCGGCAATGCGGTCCTGTCCCTTGACGAGATGGAAAAAGAAGCGCGTCACCGACAGCCCGGCGAGCTTCCGCCGCCGGGCGCGCAAAATACGGTCGGGGTCATCCGAACGGTCAGCCAACGACGTCGCCCTGCTCTGCAAACCAGGCGCCCTGCCGTTGGGCAAAATGCAATTCAGCGGGCGAGCCGCTTCCCCGGTCTGTCCGAGAGGCTCGGATAGCGGAAATGCCGAAGCCTGTCTTGCTACCGCCGGCCAATAACTTGCTTGCGCAGTCCCCGCGCTTCTTCCGGGCCGGCTTCCCGGGCGCGTTCGCGCGCCCGCATCTGCCTGGGCGTCATGCCGGTCCAGCGCTTGAAGGCATGCGTGAAGGCGCTGACCTCCTGATAGCCGAGCAACCAGGCGATCTGCGAGATCGACAGGTTTGAATCCTTGACATGGCGATGCGCGAGGTCGAGCCGCAGCCGGTTGAGCACGTCGCTGAAGGCGACGCCTTCTGCAGCGAGCCGGCGTGCCAGGGTACGCGGGCTCATGCCCAGGCGGCGGGCCACGTGATCGATGCGTGCCTTGCCGTGCGGCAACAGGTCCGCGATGGTGTTCTCGACGTCCGACGGCGTGGATCCGCCGCCGGTAACGCGCCGCGCCAGCGCATCTTCGCAATAGGCGATCAGCAGATCGTGCAGATAAGGATCGGCGCTGATCACGGCCAGGTCGCGGACGGTCTTGGGAAACGCAATTTCGTCCACGTCGGCGCCGTACTTCACGTCCACGCCCAGGAACGCGTTGAAGTCGCTGCAATCCTCGTGGCGATGATGGGTCAGCTTCACGTACTGTGGAACAATGTGGCGGCGGGTCAGTTCGCGGCAGGCGCGCACCAGCGTCGTCACCCAGAACTCGATCTGATGCCGATCGGTATGGCGGGCGACGCCCACGTATCGGACGGCGATCGCAACCGCGTCATCGCGTTCAATATATTTGAGCGAAGCGCCCTCATTGACCGTGCTGCTGTAGCGTACGCCGCGCTGCAGCGCCTCGTCGAGCACGTCGCAGGACGCCAGCACGTAATGCAGCAATCCGATCTCGCGCAGATCGTAGTCGCGGCCGAGATGAAAACCGAGGAAGTCGTCCTGCAACAAGCCAGCGACGAGATCGACGAACTTGATCTGGCTCTGGACCGTGAGACGCGCGCGGTTCTCGATCTGCTGCGCCGTCAGCCTGGCGGTCTTCAGCAGCGGGTCGACGGCAAGCCCGGCCTGTCGGGCGCGGGCGCAGGCAAGCCGTGTCAGGACACCGGCAGCGCTCGGCGGAGCACGCAGCCGATTGGGATCGACATCGCGCGCGATACCGGACAGCCCCGAATTAAACGGCTGTACCGACATGCATTCCTCTCGGCCGGTCTGGCCGGTCAAACCATCTGGCCGACCTGTTCAAACCATTGGCACATCATAGCAAGACGGCAAGCCTCCGTCGTCGCTACAAGGGGTCGCTCCCGGCCGCATAGCCGGCGGCGCGGAGGATTCGTGCGGCCATGATGGACGAATTCAGCTGGACGCGGAATGGGCAACTTGCGGCGCTGCGGCGCGCGGAATGCGTTCCTGTCGCGACTCCCTGGCCGTCATCGGTCATCGCCCGGCGCAAGACCGGCGCCGACCGGCTGAGTGAACGGCAGTTCATCCGCGCGTATTTATCGCTGTTCCTGCTTCCGGCCAAGGCAGACGGCTGCAAGACGGCCTCGCTCGCCCGTTTCGGCAACCACGAGGTGCGGCTGATCGAATTCGCCGAGGAGTCCTGCCCGGATGTGCCGCTCCTGTGGGTAGAACTTTACCGGCACGATACGCGAACCGGACTCGACAGCTTCCGCTGCGAGGATATCGAGGAAGCCGTCAGCGCCGCCGAGATGTTCATTGCGCACGCTAAGGCGCTGCATGAGAAGGCCTGCACCACGCACAACATCGTGGAGGCGCTGCGCCAGGCGGGATTCGCCTGCACTCTGCTCGGCGAGGCCGACGACTAGGAGCATTTTCCACGTCGATCGACACACGTGCTTGTGATGGCCGGGCTTGCCCCGGCCATCACGCTTCATTTGGCACGGCCGTGCGCCGCTAAGCGGGATGCCCGGCACAAGGCCGCACAAGGCCGGGCATGACGAGTCACACTAAATGGAAAATGCTTTTAAAATCAGACAAGCCTTCGGCTTGAGCAGGATGCTCGTCATTGCCGGCCTGCCCGGCAGTCCTGCCTGCCGGCACTTTCCTCCCCCTGCTCGCCTGAAGCGGGATGGCGGGGACAAGCCTGGACAAGCGGTGACGGCCCGTTGCGCGCCGACGCTTACTTGCCGGTCTTGACGCGCGTCCACAGCCGGTTGGCGAGACGCAGCGTCTTCTGGTCCTGCGCCGTGATGGTGTAGAGCCGCCGCATCGTAGCGGCGTCGGGATAGACCGCCGGATCCTCGAGGATCTCCTGCTTGATGAATTTCTGGCTGGCCAGGTTGCCGTTGGCATAGGCGATGAAATCGGTGTTGCGGGCCGCGATCTCCGGCCGCTGCAGATAATCGATCAGGGCATGGGCGCCCTCGACGTTCCTGGCGTCCTTGGGGATCGCGAGATTGTCGAAAAACATCTGCGCGCCCTCCTTGGGGATGGAATAGCCGATCTCGACGCCGCCCTTGGCTTCGGCGGCACGCTTCTGCGCCTGCTTGATGTCGCCCGACCAGCCCAGCACCAGGCAGATCTCGCCCGAGGCCAGCGCGTTGAGATATTCCGAGGAGTGGAACTTGCGCACGAGCGGCCGCACCTTCGTGACGAGGTCGGCGGCCTGCTGCAGATCGGCCGGATCCTTGCTGTTGGGATTGAGGCCAAGATAGTTCAGCGCGGCAGGAAACACGTCATCGGCGGAATCCAGCATGTGGATGCCGCAATCCTTGAACTTCGCAAGGTTGTCAGGGTTGAACACGATGTCCCAGCTGTCGATCTTTCCGCCGGCCAGAACGGCGCGCGCCTTCTTGACGTTGTAGCCAATGCCGGTCGTGCCCCACATGTAGTTGACGGCGTACTGGTTGCCCGGGTCGTAGGTGGCGAGACGGTTGGCGATCTCCGGCCAGACGTTGACCAGGTTCGGGAGCTTCGTCTTGTCGAGCTTCTGGAACACGCCGGCCTTGATCTGGCGCTCGAGGAAATAGGCGGTCGGCACCACCACGTCGTAGCCGGATTTTCCCGCCAGCAGCTTGGTCTCCAGCACCTCGTTGGCGTCGAACGTGTCGTAGGTCACCTCGATGCCAGTGTCCTTGGTGAAGTCCTTGAGGACATTCGGTTCGATATAATCCGACCAGTTGTAGAAATTGATCCGCTTCTGCTGCGCCGGCGCGGACGGCGTGAGCAGGCCGAGCGCGGCGGCAGCGACAACGCAAAGCGTGAAGATCCGACGCATCGATCGATCTCCTGTTGGCGCTGCCGCCGGGACGGAACCTGCCATCATGACGTCCGCTTGAGCGCGCCGGCCAGCCGCTCGAGGGCAGCATCGAGGGTGGAGTCGCGCTTGGCGAAACAGAACCGCACCACCGAGCGGATCGGGTCCGCCGCATAGAAGGCCGACACCGGGATCGCCGCAACCTTGTGCTCGGCCACCAGCCGGCGGCAAAAGGTTTCGTCGTCTTCGTTGAGGCCGAGCGGCGTCAGGTCGACATTGACGAAATATGTTCCCTGCGCGTCGAGCACGGGAAAGCCCAGCTGGCGCAATCCTCCGACAAAACGGTCGCGGCTCGTCTGGAAATCGCGCCGCATGCTTTCGAAATAGTCGTCGCTCTTGGCAAGGCCGTAGGCCACCGCCGCCTGCAGGTTGGGCGGCGTCGTGAAGGTGATGAACTGGTGCGCCTTGGCGAGCACGCGCAGGATGTGCGGGGCGGCGCAGACGAAGCCCACCTTCCACCCGGTGAGCGAAAAAATCTTTCCGGCCGAGCCGATCTTGACGCAGCGCTCGCGCATGCCCGGGATGGCGATGAGCGGCACGTGGCGGCGCCCGTCGAACACCACATGCTCCCACACCTCGTCGCACACCGCGATGGCGTCGAAGGTGCGGCAGAACCGCGCCAGCAGCTCGAGGTCGCGGCGCCCGAAGACCGTGCCGGAGGGATTGAGCGGATTGTTGAACAGGACGACCTTGGTGCGTTCGGTAAAGGCCTCCGCCAGCATGGCTTCGTCGAAGCGCCAGTGCGGCGGCTGCAGCCGCACGAAGCGCGGATTGCCGCCGGCGCGTCTGACCAGAGGCAGGTAGGCGTCGTAGAGCGGCTGAAACAGGACCACGTCGTCGCCGGGCTCGATCAGCGCCAGCAGGCTGCCGGCCAGCGCCTCGGTGGCGCCCGACGTGACCATGATCTCGCGGTCGGGGTCGAGCGCGACGTTCTGCCAATGCTGGTAGTGCGCGGCGACGGCCTGGCGCAGCTCGAGCAGGCCAAGCATCGATGGGTACTGGTTCCACCCGCTCACCACGGCGTCGGCCGCCTTGCGCCGCACGTCCTCGGGCCCGGCATCGTCGGGAAAACCCTGGCCGAGATTCACCGCGTCGTGCTCGCGCGCGAGCTGCGACATCACCTCGAACACCGAGACAGGAAGATCGGCAAACACCGGGTTCATGAGCACGCTCGACGATGACAGGCCGGCGCTTTCTACACGAAAGCGGTCGAGCGGTCATGCCGGTGTCAGGCCGTTTTCGATTGGTATTCGCTGGGCCTGCTGCCATCCTTCGAGACCCGCCTGCGGGCGCTCTGCAGGATGAGGCGCGAGTGGCGGCGCAGCCTGTTTGCAGCGGTCCTCACCCCTGAGGAGCTCGCGCAGCGAGCGTCTGTTGGTGCGCGCCGCCAAGGCGGACAAGTCCTACGGCGATCAGCTGCACGGGCAGGACTACATGGTCTATGCCCATCTCCAGCTCGGACAGGACACGCAGGCCCGCACCGTCATCGACGAGATGGCGCTGGCGGCTAATTCCAATCCGGACATGCCGGGCACCAGCTTTGCGCTCGCGGCCGCGCCGGCGCGCTATGCGGTGGAGCGCGGCGACTGGGCGGCGGCGGCCGCCCTCGACGTGCGGCCGAGCAAGTTTGCCCACGTGACGGCGATCACGCATTTCGCCCGCGCGCTCGGCGCGGCGCGCTCTGGCCAGCTCGAGGCGGCGAAAGCCGATCTGGCAAAGCTCGTCGAACTGCGCGACCGGCTGCGCGCCGCCAACGATGCATACTGGGCCGAGCAGGTCGACATCCAATGGCAGGCGGCGGCGGCCTGGCTGGCGTTGGCCGAAGGCCGGGCCGACGATGCGCTCACGCGCATGCGCGCGGCCGCCGACGCCGAGGACCGAACCGAAAAGTCCCCGGTGACACCGGGCCCGCTGGCGCCGGCGCGCGAGCTTCTGGGCGCGATGCTGCTCGCAACCGGCAAGCCGCAGGAGGCGCTGGCCGCGTTCGAGGCAACGCTGGGCAAGGAGCCCAACCGGCTCGGCGCCACCCTCGGCGCCGGCAAGGCCGCCGCCCAGGCCGGCGACGGCGCCAAGGCGGCGCAACATTACGGTGCCGCGGTGGCGCTCACCCAGAACGCCGACCCGGTGCGCCGCGAGATCGCCGAGGCCCGCGCGTACGTGGCGAAGCAGGATTAGGTTTCGGTGGGAAGGCCCGCCGCCTTCCAGGCAAGGATGCCGCCGGCCAGGTGCGCGTCGTAGGGGACGCCCTGGTCCTGGCAGGCGACCGACAGACGCGCCGAACGGTTGCCGGAACGGCAGGCGAGCACGACCTGCTTGCCTTCGGGATGCAGGTCGGCCGGATCGAAACCGGACATCGGCAGCTCCACGGCGCCGGGAAACCGCTCGACGGCGGTTTCATTGGGCTCGCGGATGTCGACCAGCAGCATGCGGCCCTCGCGGACCCCCTTGGCCACCTCTTCCGGCGTCAGGTCGCGCACGCGACCGCCATGATCGAACCCGGACATTGGCTGCCTCCCAAGGAAAAGCGAAAAATCTGTCACACAGGTGAGGCCTCGCTCGCCGGGAATCAAGAGTCAAGCCACAGCGCGCGCCGCAGCGGCGGCATGATCGCGGCTGCACGCCTTGGCGCCGTTCAGGCGTAGGCGCGCTGGCAGGCGATTTCCGCCACGAAACCCGGGCCGGGCCGGATGGTCAGCTGAAAGCCGTGCAGCTTGACGATGGCCGTGACCAGGCACAGGCCAAGCCCGAGCCCCGGGCTGCCGCGACTCTTGTCGGAGCGATAGAAGCGCCGCAAGACGAGATCGTGTTCGGCCACGCTGATGCCAGGCCCGCTGTCGCCGACGCGCACGACGCTTTCGCTGCCGCTGCCGACGACGGCAAGCTCGATACGGCCGCCCTGCGGGGTGAATTTCACGGCGTTGTCGACCAGGTTGGCGATCGCCTCGAACAGAAGATCGCGGTCGCCGCGCACCGTCGTGTTGGTGTCGGTCGCGACCTTGAAGGCGATCCGCTTGTCCTCGGCGATCGGCTCGTACAGGTCGCCGACTTCGCGCACGACATCCGCCAGCGCCACCTCGCTGAATCCGGCGAGCCGCCGGCTCTGCTCGATCTCGGCAATGCGCAGCAGGGCGGTGACGAGGGCCAGCGACTGATCGAGCCCGACGATCGCCTGGTCCACGGCGGCGCGCAGGTCGTCGAGCGTGTGAGCGTTCTGACGGGCGCGCTCGAGGCCGACGCGTACGCGCGTGAGCGGGGTGCGCAGGTCGTGCGCAATGTCGTCGCCGACGCCGGCGATGCTCTGCACCAGCGCCTCGATCTCGTCGAGCATGCCGTTGACGCTGGCCGCCAGCCGATCGAACGGATCGTCGATGCCCATCGTCGGCAGGCGTTCGCGCAGGTCACCGGCGACGATGCGCCGGACCTTGCGATTGACCTCGTCGATGCGGGTCTGCGCGCGCCGGCTGAGGAAGGCCCCCGCCGCCAGGCCCAGCGCGAGCGCAGGGATCAGGCCGAGCACCAGGGCATCGGTGACGATCCCGGCGATCTCGGACACCTCGTCGACGTTCCGCGCCACGACCAGGAGATTGCCGGTCGGCATGCGTCGGGCGACCGCGCGCGCCGTCTGCCGCTCGCGGCCGAGCGCGTCGACGCGGACGGCGGACACGCTCTGCGGCGCCGCATCGGCCACCAGCCCGCGCGGCGGGCTTTCCAGGTTGCCGGCGATGCGGCGGCCGTCGGGACCGAACAACCCCTCCAGCTTGACGCGGCGCGGGTCCTGCCGCAGGCGATCCTCGATGGCGTCGAGCCGCCGCTCGGGCGGGTCGGCCACCACCAGGTTGGCCTCCTCGGTGATGCCGCGATCCACCCGGTCGGTCATATAGGCCGCGGTCCGCCAGAACACGAAGCCGAACATCAGGAGGATGCACAGCGCAAATGCGCCGGACCCCACCAGCGTCCAGCGGAACGTCGTCGTGCGGGTGAATTCAGGCAGGCGCACGGAGAATGAAACCCTCGCCACGGACGTTGTGAATCATCGGCGGCTCGTCCGGCCGGTCGACCTTGCGGCGCAGCCGGCCCATGTGCACGTCGACGAGATTGCTCTGAGGCACGAACTTGTAATTCCATACCTCCTCGAACAGCATCGCCCGCGTCAGCAGCTGGTCCTTGCGCCGGACCATGTATTCGAGCAGCCGGAATTCGCGCGGCAGCAGGTCGATCGCGCGATTGCCGCGCGTCGCGGTGCGCCCCAGCAGGTCGAGCTGCAGCGGCCCGACGCGCAAAATCGTCTCGCGGCTCTCGGCCGGCCGCCGCAACAGCGCTTCGACCCTGGCGATCAGCTCGACGATGGCAAACGGCTTGGTCAGATAATCGTCGCCGCCCATGCGCAGGCCGCGCACGCGGTCGTCGATGGCGCCGAGCGCGCTCAGCACCAGGACGGGGGTGCGCACGTGCTCGTGGCGCAGCGCCTCGATGATGGTGAGCCCGTCCATGCCGGGAAGAAGCCGGTCCACGATCATGGCATCGGCCCCGCCCGAACGCGCCTTGTCGAGGCCGTCAATGCCCGTGGCCGCCCAGTCGACGGCAAATCCGCGGTCCACGAGCTCGGCCATGATCTCGCTGGCGGTTTCGCCATCATCCTCGATCAGCAGCACACGCGCCATCAGCACCTTCCGACGGCCGTCGGGTGCGGCCGGTCAGGGGGAAAATACGGCGGCGGTGTGTCCAGCCGCCACTCAATTGAAGTTTACCAAAGTTGCCGGCCGCAAGAATGCGCGCCGGGGCCCCTTAAATCCGAATTTAGTTTTCTGAAGCCCAATTTAATGGCGCCCCGCCGCACGCCGCCTATCGTCACTCAGCCAACCAAATGGAGGTGGATATGAAGACGATGCTTGTCACTGTCGCGGCGCTGGCGCTGGCGACGCCGGCCTTGGCGCAGTCCGACCCCGGCATGATGGTCCGGACGCCTGCCGCCGCAGTGGCCGGCCCCGCCGCGACCGGATCGCTCGCCGCCGCCCGCGCGCCCGCGCGCGCCGTCGTCACTTCCCCGAATGCCGTGTACGACGACTATGGGCGCCTGATCGGTGCCGATCCCGATCCGAACATCCGGTCGCAGCTTTATCGGGAATCCGACTCGATCGAATAGGGTTCCAAACCGCCCCCGAACCCGATGTCGAGTGCAGAAAGCCCTGGGTCTTCCCTCCCCGGGGCTTTTTGTTCGGCGGGCCCTGGCTCAGATCGTCACCTGGGTACCGACCTCCACCACGCGCCCGGTGGGGATCTGGAAATAGTCGGTGGCATCGTTGGCGCTGCGCGCCAGCGCGATGAACAGGCGGTCCTGCCAGCGTGGCATGCCCGACTGCGCGGCCGGCTTGAGCGCGCGCCGCGACAGGAAGAACGAGGTCGACATGATGTCGAACTGCCAGCCGTGCTTGCGGGCAATGGCGAGTGCCTTGGGCACGTTCGGCGCGTCCATGAATCCGAATCGCAGATAGATACGGGAGAACGTGCGGCCGACCGGCTCGATGCGCACGCGCTCCTCGGGGTCGACGTGCGGGATTTGCTCGTTCTGAATGGTGAGGATGACGTTCTGCTCGTGCAGTACCTTGTAGTGCTTGAGGCTGTGCAGGAGTGCAGTCGGCGCGCTCTTGGGATCGCTGGTGAGGAACACGGCAGTCCCGGGCACACGCTGGGGGGGCTTGCGCTCGAGACTTGTCACCAGGCTGTCGAGCGGCGTTTCCAGGCGCCGTGTCTTTTCGAACAGCAGCCGCGTGCCGCGCCGCCACGTGTACATGACGAGCATGATGACGCCGCCGAGCGCCAGCGGCACCCAGCCGCCCTCGACGACCTTGAGGAGATTGGCGGCCAGGAACGTGAGGTCGATCGCCAGGAACGGCAGGATGAGGACGGCCGTCGCCCACGCTGCCCATTGCCACCACCGCCACACGACAATGAATGCCATCATGGTGGTGACGACCATCGTCCCGGTCACGGCGATGCCGTAGGCAGAAGCCAGCGCGCTGGATGAGCGGAACAGGCCGACAAGGAGCAGCACGCCAAACAGCAGGAGCGCGCTGACGCGCGGGATGAAGATCTGTCCGGCACGGGCTTCCGACGTATGGCGGATCTCGAGCCGCGGCAGGAGTCCGAGCTGGATCGCCTGCCGGGTCAGCGAATAGGCGCCGGTGATCACGGCCTGACTGGCGATGACGGTGGCGACAGTGGCGAGGAGCACCATGGGCAGCAGCGCCCAGCCCGGATAAAGCAGGAAGAACGGGTTCTCAACCGCCTTGGGATCTTCGAGCACCAGGGCGCCCTGGCCGAGATAGTTGACAGCGAGCGAGGGCAGCACGCCGGCGAGCCATGCCGTCTGAATCGGCTTGCGGCCGAAATGACCGAGGTCGGCATAAAGCGCCTCGGTGCCGGTCACGGCCAGGAACACGGCGCCCAGGGTGACGAAGCCGATCAGGCGGTGGCTGACGAGGAATGCGATCCCGAAGCTCGGGTCGAAGGCGGCGAGCACGCCCGGATGGCGCGCAATATGGACGAGCCCGCCGAGCGCGATGACGATGAACCAGACGAGCATGATCGGACCAAAGAACGCCGCCACCCGGTGGGTGCCGCGCGACTGCACGGCAAACAGCGCAAACAGGATGACCACGGTGAGCGGCACCACATAGGGATCCAATGTCGGCGTCTCCACCTTCAGGCCTTCCACCGCGGAGAGTACTGACAGCGCCGGCGTGATGAGGGCATCACCATAGAACAGGGCGGCGCTGACGATGCCGAGCAGGACCAGCACCGGAGCGCTGCGTCCGAGCGCGCGTTGCGCCAGCGCCATCAGGGCGAGCGTGCCGCCCTCGCCGTGGTTGTCGGCGCGCAGCAGGATGATGACGTATTTGAGCGTGACGACGAGGATCAGCGCCCACAGGATCAGCGAGACGATGCCGAGAACAACGTCCGGGGCGATGCCCTGCCCGGTTCCGCCGGCAGCGACAATCGCTTCACGGAAGGCGTAGAGCGGGCTGGTGCCGATGTCGCCGTAGACGACGCCGATGGTGCCGAGCGTCAGGCCCCAGAAGCCGGCAGCCGAATGGTCTTCGGCCGGTTCGTCGTGAGGCGGCGCCAGAGTCTGCGCCATGATGTCGAAACCCCGCAATGTCGGCCGTCATGGCGACGCAAGGGGCGCGGCTTATACACCCGCGCTGCCCCGATGTCAGGAGGACGACGCCGCCGGCGGTGCAATCACGCGCCGGCGGCGGACCTCCGGTATCGGCAAAAGACTCGTGTGGCTGCTGGAGTTAAGCCTCAAACCGTAACCTGGGTTCCGACTTCGACCACGCGTCCGGTGGGGATCTGGAAGAAGTCGGTGGCGTCGCTGGCCGACTTGGCGAGGCCGATGAACAGCCGATCCTGCCAGCGCGGCATGCCGGAATGCGCCGCCGGCTTGAGCGAGCGCCGCGACAGGAAGAACGACGTCGACATGATGTCGAACTGCCAGCCGTGCTTGCGGGCGATGGCCAGCGCCTTCGGCACGTTGGGCGTCTCCATGTAACCGAAATGCAGCGACACCATGCTGAATCGGGGCGAAATCTGCCGCATCTCCACGCGATCCTCGTCGCTGACGCGCGGCGTGTCGGCGGTGACGATGGTGAGAATGACGTTGTTCTCGTGCAGCACCTTGTTGTGCTTGAGATTGTGCAACAGCGCCGTGGGCGCAAACTCGGGCACGCTGGTCAGGAAAACCGCGGTGCCGGGGACGACGTGCGGCGGCTTCTTCTCCAGACTCTTGAGCAGCGTTTCGAGCGGCACCTCGATGCGGCGCGTCTTGTTGACGAGAAGCCGCGAGCCGCGCTGCCAGGTGAGGATCAGCAGCACCATGGCGATGCCGAACAGGAGCGGCGCCCACGCCCCCTCGAACAGCTTCAGCAGGTTGGCGGCGAAGAACGTGACGTCGACGAGAACGAGCGGCGCGACCAGCAAGGCCGTCGCCCACAGGCTCCAGCGCCACAGCTTCCAGATGACGACGAAGGCCAGAAGGCCGTCCACCACCATGGTCATGGTGACGGCGATGCCATAGGCGGAGGCGAGCGCGCTCGAGGTGTGGAACATGCCGACCAGCAGCAGCACGCCGGCCAGCAGCGCGGCGGTGACGCGGGGAATGTAGATCTGGCCCGATTGGGTATCCGACGTGTGCAGTATGGCGAGACGTGGCAGCAGGCCGAGCTGGATGGCCTGGCGCACCAGCGAATAGGCGCCGGTAATCACGGCCTGGCTGGCGATGACGGTGGCGGCCGTCGCCAGCACCACCATGGGCAGGAGCAGCGGCTCCGGCATGAGGCGATAGAACGGATTCTCGATCGTGGCCGGATTGGCGAGCACCAGCGCGCCCTGACCGAAATAGTTGATGACGAGCGAGGGAAGCACGAAGCCGAGCCATGCCGACTGGATCGGCTTGCGGCCGAAATGGCCAAGATCGGCATAGAGCGCCTCGCCGCCGGTGACGGCGAGGAAGACCAGGCCGAGCGCGACCAGGCCGATATGGCCGTGATCGAGCAGGAAACGCACGCCGTAGCTCGGATCGATGGCCCACAGCACGCCAGGGTCGTCGCGGATGTGGATGAGCCCGGAGACCGCCAGGGCGGCAAACCACACGACCATCACGGGCCCGAAGAACGCCGCCACTTTGGCGGTGCCGCGCTGCTGCACGGCGAACAGCGCGATCAGGATGGCGACCGTGAGCGGCAGCACCAGGTGATGAAACGCCGGCGTCGCCACCTTCAGCCCCTCGACCGCGGAGAGCACGGAAATCGCCGGCGTGATAACGGAATCGCCGAGAAACATCGACGCCCCGACGATGCCGATCAGCGACACGCCGGCGGCGCGGCGACCGAGACCGCGGTAGGCAAGCGCCATCAGCGACAGGGTGCCGCCCTCGCCGTTGTTGTCGGCGCGCAGCAGGATCAGCACGTATTTGAGCGTGACCACGATGATCAGCGCCCACAGGATGAGCGACAGCACGCCGAGCACGTTGGCGCGCGTCACGGCTCCGCTCTCGCTGGCGGCAACAACCGCCTCGCGAAAGGCATAGAGCGGGCTGGTGCCGATGTCGCCGTAGACGACGCCGAGACTGCCGAGGGTCAAAACCCAAAAGCGGCTGCCCGGGACGGCTTCGCCGTTGGTTCCGGATGCAGCATCTGGCGCTAAGGCTTGTGGCGCGACTTTCGCCATAGAACGCGTTCGAATGACCCTGGCGGAAGGGCGCCCCTTATAGCACCGGGTCCATATCGGCAATACAGATGATGTCGCAGATCACGGCCGATGCACCGTCGGCCGGCGGGCCGCACGACAGGTCGGGACGGTTGGCGGCCGCGATGCACGCGGAGCGGCCGGGCGCAACAAAGGCCGCGATTTAAGGCTTGAAGCCCGGCGGCAGCGGCGGCTGCCCGCGCATCAGTGTGATGGTGATGCGGCGGTTGGCCGCGATATAGGGGTCGTCGGGAAACAGCGGCGCAGTGTCGGCCTTACCGGCGACCATGAACATGTTGTTGGTCGGCACGCCTTCCTGCTCGAGGATCTGCCGCACGCTGTTGGCGCGGTCGGCCGACATTTCCCAGGCGCCGTAGCCGGGCCGCGACGGCAGCCGCGTCGCCGACGTGTGACCCGTGACGGTGATGCGGTAGGGCAGCAGCTTGATCTGCCCGGCGAGTTTCTGGATCAGGTGCCGCGCACGCTCGTACGGCTCCTTGGCTCCTTCGGGAAACATGGAGCGGCCGTCGTTGTCGACGAGCTCGATGTTGAGGCCGTCCGGAGTCTGCTCGAACAGCACCTGCGACGACAGCTCGGCGAGCTCTGGCATGCTCTGCAGCGACTGGCGCAGCGACGTGGTGGCGAGCGCGAAGGAGCGGTCCTCATCCAGCGTGCTCACGTACTTGCTGTGGCGGTCGCGATCGTCGTCGCTGGCCGACGCCCGGCTGTCGTCCTTGAACGTAGTGTTCTTCGGCTTGGGACGCGACGGCAGGCCCTCGATCTCGACGACGCCGGAACGGCGGACCTCGGTCTGCACGCCGAACGCTTCGCGCATGGAGCCGGCGACGATCTGCAGCTTCTTCTGGTCCTGAGTGGAGAACGCCACCAGCATGACGAAGAAGCTGACGAGGAGCCCCATCAGGTCGGCGAAGGTCACGAACCAGCCGTGACCGCCGCCATGTCCTGCCTCCTTGCGCCGTGCCATCGTGTTCGGTCCGCGCTCCGCCGGCGTTACGCCGGGGCCGTCTCGGCCTCGTCGTGCCGATGCTTCTCGGGCAGGTAGGCGAGCAGCATTTCACGCACGAGCGCCGGGCTCTTGGCATCGCGGATCATCAGCACGCCGTCGATGATGAGGGTGCGGTTGATCTCCTCGTCGACCAGCTTGAGGTGCAGCTTGTCGGCGAGCGGGAGGCACAGCAGGTTGGCGACGGCGGCGCCATAGAATGTCGCCAGCAGCGCCACCGCCATGAACGGGCCGAGCTTGGACGGGTCGGTCATGTTGGCGAACATCTGCACCATGCCGATGAGCGTGCCGATCATGCCGAAGGCGGGCGCGCAGTCGCCCACTGCGCGATAAATCTTCTGACCTTCGTCGAGGTGGGTCAGGAAGTTGTCGCGGTCGCGCTCGAGATTGTCGCGAATGAAATCGGTGTCATAGCCGTCGGCCACGAAGCGGATGCCCTTGGCCAGGAACGGATCGTCGATCTCGATCTTTTCCAGCCCGATCGGGCCCTGCTTGCGCGCGATCTCGGCGAGCCCGGCGATCTGGTCGACCAGCTCGCGCTGGGTGATGCGCCGCATGGTGAAGGCGAACCTGGCCCCGAGCGGGAGCCCGTGGAAGATCGACGACAAGGGAAAGCGGATGAGCGTGGCGGCGAACGAGCCGCCGAAGATGACGATGAACGCATGGACGTCCACGAACATCCGGAGGTCGCCGCCCATCAGAATGAGGGTGACGAGCACGACGGCTCCGGCAGCAAGACCGAGCCCCGTTGCGATATCCATGGAAAACTCCGACCCGGGACGCCACCCCGCGCCGTCCCACCCAGCGCCAAGGCGACCCTAGCGGGACGCGCTTAAAGTTGCGTAAAGGGTTGTGTAAGATGCCCTGGGATCAGGGAAATTGCGGCCCGCCGCGGGGGCAATGAGGCGGCGCGCCGAGCCGCCCATCGAGGCCGCTTCACGCGCGCCAAGGCCTGCGCTATTGGACGCTCAAGGCGAAGGCTTCGAGGGGTTGCCGCGCCATCAGGAGGATGCCATGCGCGAGATCGGCCACTTCGTCGGCGGAAAAGAGGTGAAGGGAACCTCGGGCCGCTTCAGCGACGTATTCAACCCCAATACCGGCGAGGTCCAGGCCAAGGTGGCCCTGGCCAAGCGCTCGGAAGTCGAGCACGCGATTGCGGTGGCCGACGCGGCGCAGCCGGCCTGGGCCGCCATGAACCCGCAGCGGCGCGCCCGCGTTCTGTTCCGCTTCCTCGAACTGGTGCAGAAGGAGTTCGACAGCCTGGCCAAGCTGCTGTCCTCCGAGCACGGCAAGACGTTTGCGGATTCCAAGGGCGACATCCAGCGCGGGCTCGAGGTGGTGGAGTTCGCCTGCGGCATCCCGCATCTCATGAAGGGCGAGTTCAGCGAAAGCGCCGGCCCCGGCATCGATCTCTACTCGATGCGCCAGCCGCTCGGCGTTGTCGCCGGCATCACGCCGTTCAACTTCCCTGCCATGATCCCGATGTGGAAATTCGCGCCGGCGCTGGCCTGCGGCAACGCCTTCATCCTGAAACCGTCGGAGCGCGACCCGTCGGTGCCGATGCGCCTCGCGGAGCTCCTCATGGAGGCGGGCCTGCCGGCCGGCGTGCTCAACGTCGTCAACGGCGACAAGGAGGCGGTCGACACCATCCTCACCGACGCACGCATCAAGGCGGTGGGCTTCGTCGGCTCCACGGCGGTGGCGGAATACATCTTTGCCACCGGCACGGCGAACGGCAAGCGCGTGCAGTGCTTCGGCGGCGCCAAGAACCACATGATCGTCATGCCTGACGCCGACATGGACCAGGCAGTCGACGCCCTGGTCGGAGCCGGCTACGGCTCCGCGGGCGAGCGCTGCATGGCGGTGTCGGTGGCGGTGCCGGTTGGCAAGAAGACCGGCGACATGCTGATCGAAAAGCTGGTGCCGCGGGTCGAGAGCCTGAAGATCGGGCCGTCGAGCGATCCCCAGGCCGACTATGGTCCGCTGGTCACCCGCGCGCATCTCGACAAGGTGAAAAGCTATGTCGACCTTGGCGTGAAGGAAGGCGCCAAGCTCCTGGTCGATGGGCGCGGCTTCAAGCTGCAGGGTTACGAAAACGGCCACTTCATGGGCGGCTGCCTGTTCGACCAGGTGACGCCGTCCATGCGCATCTACCGCGAGGAGATTTTTGGGCCGGTGCTGTCCGTGGTGCGCGCCAAGGACTACGAGGAAGCGCTGCGGCTGCCCTCGGAGCACGACTACGGCAACGGCGTCGCCATCTTCACGCGCGACGGCGACACCGCGCGCGACTTCACCAGCCGGGTCGAGGTCGGCATGGTCGGCGTCAATTTCGCAATTCCGGTGCCGCTCGCCTATCATACGTTCGGCGGGTGGAAACGCTCCGGCTTCGGCGATCTCAACCAGCACGGGCCGGATGCGATCCGCTTCTATACCCGAACAAAGACGGTGACGTCGCGCTGGCCTTCGGGCACAAAGGAAGGCGCCGAGTTCGTCATTCCGACCATGAAATGACATGACCGTGCACGCGTCGCGATTCACAAGGCTCATCGGCATGCTGCTGGCCTGCGCCCTCGCCGGCTGCGCCGAGCGCATCGGCGGCCTCGGCGGCGATGGCGCCAGCGCCAGCGGCACCGGGCCACTCGCCGCCGCGCCGACCGGACCGGTAACCAGCGCGCCGCTGCCCACCCAAGGCGGACCGCGCACGCCGCCTCCGGTCAACATGGCCGGACGCTGGACCTTGACGTCGCCCGGATCCGGCGGCTGCGCCATGAACTTCGGCGCCGGCGCCGGTGCGGCCGAAGGCACCATTGCGCCCGAAGGCGGCTGCCCGGGCAACTTCTTCACCAGCCGCAAGTGGGCGTACGAGGAGAACGGGCTGGTCATTCGCGACCACACCGGCCAGCCGCTGGCGCGGCTGGCGCTGGGCAGCACCGGACGCTTCGACGGCCAGGCCACCGGCGGCCAGGCCGTGAGCCTGGGACGCTGAAGCCCGTGGCCGAGTATCAGTTGCACTGCTTCGCGCAGTCGGGAAATTCCTACCGGGCGGCGCTGATGCTCAACCTCATCGGCGCCGACTGGGCGCCGGTCTTCGTCGACTTCTTCCGCAAGGGCGAGCAGCGCACGCCCGAGTTCCGCGCCAACATCAACGAAATGGGCGAACTGCCAGTGCTGGTGCACGGAGCCAGGACGCTCTCGCAGTCAGGCGTCATCCTGACCTACCTGGCGGACCGTTCCAGACAATATCGGCCCGACGGCGACGACGAACGGCTCGAGGCACTGCGCTGGATCATCTTCGACAACCAGAAGGTCAACGGCTTTCTCGGGCCGTATCGCTTCCTGCGCATGTTCGCCAAGCCACCCGGCGACCCAAAGGTGCTGGCCTTCCTCAAGGGCCGCATCGACAACAACCTCGCCATCGTCGACAAGCGGCTGGCGACGCGGCCGTTCGTGCTGGGCGCACGGCCGACCATCGCCGACATCTCGCTCGTGGCCTATCTGTACTACCCGGCGGAAGAATTCGGTTTCGACATCGCCGCCGAGCACGCCAACATCGCGGCATGGTTGGCGCGTATGAAGGCCCTGCCCGGCTGGGCGCACCCTTATGACCTGATGCCGGGACACCCGTTGCCTGTGACTTCGTAATTGGCGCTTTGCCTCCGTCTCGTTCCCGCGCGAGCGGGAACCCATGAACACTGCCGTCGCAACACATCATCGAACAGTGGTTATGGGTCCCCGCCTTCGCGGGGACGACGGAGCACGATCACCGCGAACTGTGAGCCCGCCGTTGATGGCGATTCGCCGCCGGTCACGAACACTCGTCGGACAACAGGTAGACGATGAGCCGCCACCTCGGCCCGCGTGCCGAGCCGGCCGAGCGGAACGTTGCGCGTCATGCGTGCCCTGGCGCCGTCCGGATGGCTCGTTGCGGCGGCGATGCCATCGATCATCGCGCCTTCGAGGAAAGCCGGATGCACCGAGTCGCAACGCACCTGCGGGCTGAGCCGCGCCCCGTACAGCGCCACCGACTTGGTGAGCAGGCGGACGCCGGCGTGGGTTCAAACGCCGTGGCAGCGTTGCCCTCGGGCGAACAAGCACTCGTGTACCTCCTGATCTGTCTTCGGCAGATGGCCTTGGCCCCCTCGAAAATATCAAGCGGCCTGCCCAGCACGGTCGCGTTCAAGATTCCCTCAAAGGATATGCACGCCAATCTGATGCAATTCGCAATTGGGTGTGGCGTTTTTGCACTAGCGCAAGGCGGCCCTCTCTGTGATGGTTTCCGTGGTCTTCTATCCCAGCAACGGGGGGATCCGATGAAGAAGGTAGTCGTCCTAATGGTCGCAGTGTTCGCCGCGCTGAACGTTGCGGGCTGTGCGGGTAAAGGCAAGACACCGGTCGCACCGCCACCCCCGCCGCCGATCACCAAGTAGCGCGAGAGCCGCTGAAGCGGTTGCCGCGTTCGGGGGCCTGAATGCAAGGCTGGTTGGCGACAACAAGCCCTACCTTCTCGGCCGTCGACCGCGGCAACGCTATTGGTCGATGGCCGATTCGAGGTCGGCGAAGGGTGTGGCAAGGACGACACGCGGCGTAAAATTTCAAACCGCGCGCTCCCGTCGGGTACCGTAGCGGGGGAAATGCAGTACGGTTTGTCAGCGCGTGCGGTGAACCGCGGGGCTGGAGGCACGCTGGCGTCCAACGAGAAGGCTCTGGGAGCCAAACGATGCGGGAACACCGGAACAGAAGCGGCGTCACCGTCCTGGTAGTCTCGTGGGCGTTAGCGGCGACATTGCATGTTCCGGCCGCTGGCGCGCAGGGCTCAAGCCAAACGGCCAGCGCGCAGCCGCAAAGCGCGAGCGCAAACCCGAGCAGGACTCGGTCAGCCGCTGCGGCGACAAGGCGGTATTTCGTCGACTTCCGATCGCGAAACGCGCTGAGCTATGGTCATACCTTCTTGCTGTACGGAAAGCTCGACGCGCAGGGCAGAATCATCAAGAGCACCGTCGCCGGCTTGCATCCTTTCACCGAAAGCAGCATTCCTTGGACCATCGGCCATCTCATCCCCGTTCCCTCGGAGACTGGGGCGAGCGACGGTGACACCGAAGATGAATACATCACGGCGAGCTACCGCATCCTGCTGAACGAGGCCGAGTACAACAAGCTTGTCGCCTACATTAAACAGCATCAGGAGGATTCGCGGCTCTGGCATGCTCTCTTAAAAAATTGCAATTCATGGGTCGGGGACGTTGCGCAATTTTTGGGGCTGAAAACTCCGTACTCTTCGGTTCTGCTGTACCCGGCGGAATATATCACCAGCTTGAGAGAGATTAATGGTGGACGGCGCTATCTCGATCCATCTTTCGCCGGTGGGTCTGATCCGGCCGCCTATGCCTCAAGTGCGACGGAGTCGAATGCTTCAGCGGTGAAGCCGGCCACGACGCGCACGTCAGGCGCGCGCGGATCAACCGCGCGGCACACGGCCGCCCAAGGGTCGGTCTCCGGCGGGTCGGCGTCGAGCGCATCGGATGTAACGTCTCGCACTGGATACACCTCGCCGCCTCAAAGCCTTTATTGAAAGACAAGCAGCAACGGCTCCTCGGATTCCATTTTCCGACGATATCGCGGCGAGTCTAGAGCGTCTCCCGTTCTTTTGTCGGGACGATCGGATCGATTCGATCCGACCCACCTCACTTCGGCACTAAACACCTAACTAGCGGGCGCCGGCGTGGATGGCCCGAGCGAGCGCCCGGCCGATGCAGTCGTAGCCGTCGGCCGAGTTGTGCAGCCCGTCCCACCATACCAGGGCGCCTGGGGGCAGGCCGGCATCGATGGCGCGCCGCATCAAGGCGAAGCGCGGAAATAGACCGACTTGCTCCTGGCGCGCCGCATCGGCGATGAGCGCCTGCATGGTCGCGTGCCGCGACGAGGCGAGCACCATTGGCGCATATTGCAGGTCCATTAGCACCACGTCGACGCCGTCCGCTTTGAGGGCGCGCACGCCCTGGATCACCTGGTCTTTCAGTTGGTCGGCACCACCGGCCCAGGTCGCGTCATTGGTTCCCAGTTGCCAGATCACCAGGTCGGGCCGGTGGGTACGGACGTCGCGCTCGAAGCGGCCCGTGCTGCCTGGAATTGTATCGAACAGCCGGCCGCTGTTGACGACCTCGATCTTGGTATCCCGCCGTAGCGCGGCGAGTTCGCGCCGCATCACCTCCGGATAGGTCGCGGCCGAACTGAACACCCCGAAGCCGACGGTGGACGAAGAGCCGATCGCGACCACGCGCAACGGCCCACCGGCATTGAGCCGCGCCCGCGTGCGCGGCAGGCGGGCCCCAAGGGACAGGTCCCGATTCGCCGCAAGGCAGATCTCGGCCGCGGACGGAGCGGTCCGCGCTTGGCCCAGCGCGGGGTCGCTGGCTGCGGAAACGAGCGCGGCGGCGATGGGCACGACAAGATGGGCGCCAATCGTGCGACGACGCATGGGTCGTGCCCCCTTCTTGCGCGCGTCAGATGGGCCAACGGGTCCCCGCCGAGGTTGAACGCGGCCGGCCGCGCGCGTCCCTTACAGAGGCGATTTTCCGGGTGTCGTCAATCGCGCTATATAGCATTTTCCGCCAAGGCTTGGCCGGACTTGATCCGGGCTAGGCACACCCGGTTCGGCGTAAGAAAATGCGAGCGTTTGCACCGTTGCCGGAAGTGCTCTGGGCATGTTCCGATGAGAAGCGACGTAAAGCGATTGGTCTTTCACCTTGGCGGCTACGATCCGGTGACGCCGGAGGCTGCGTATCGGCGCTTCGTTCGCGAATTGCGGCGGTTTGCTGGCACTTGGTCAGCCAGCGCGGCGGCGTCCGAGCAGGAGCTCCGGACCGACGAAGCAGAATGGCGCGTCGTTGCATCCGGCCCGAATTGGCGGGTCGCGACCGAGTATCGTCTGGTCCGTTGGGACGACGTTATTGCAGCGGCAGGCCGGCGGCCGATCTGGCTGCGCCTGCCGCTCGGACTGGTCGCCTTTTGTGACTTTGTCGCGGCCGGCGCCTTCTGGGCCTATCTGCGCACCAATTGGCGCTATGCTGGTTTTTTTCTGTACCCATGGTTTCTGTTCGCCGTCCTGGCCGGCGTCGCGATCGTCATTGCGCTTCTGATCGCCGAGGCCTTCGCTTCGCCGCTCGTCGGCATACTGGTCGGTGCGCTTGCCCTGTCGGCGCTGGCGCAATGGCCGGGGCGGCGGCTTTACCTTTCGCTATTGTTCGACGACTGGATCTTCTCGAGTGCCTATCTCCGGCACGGCGATCCGGTACTCGATGCTCGGCTCGAGCGCATCGCCGAGGAGATCAGCGAGGCGGCGCGCGCTGGCGGAACGGACGAAATCGTGATTGTCGGTCACAGCCTCGGTGCCGTGCTTGCCGTCGATCTGTTGGATCGAGTGCTCAAGCGCGATCCAACACTCGGTCAGAGCGGTGCCCTCCTGGCCTTCCTGTCGATCGGTTCGTCCATTCTCAAGATCGGATTACATCGACGTGCAACGCGCTTGCGCGCCGCGCTTACGCGAGTCGCCTCGGCACCGGGAATATTCTGGGCCGAGTACCAAGCACTCACCGACATCATGAACTTCTACAAGTGCGATCCGATGGCGGCTCTGGGCCTGTCTGTAGCCGGCCGTCCGGTCGTTAGGATTGTGCGCATCCGCGAGATGCTCGCTCCGGCCGCTTATGGGCGCATTCGCCGCAACTTCTTTCGGCTCCACAATCAATTCGTCAGCGCCAACGACCGGCGCAACGCCTACGATTATTTCATGCTGCTGTGCGGGCCACTTTCGGTTGAATGCCAAGTCCGCGCGCCTGATGGGGCCGTCTCGGCGATCGGCCCGGATGGAACATTGCTGAACGTCCCGCATGAGCCTGCGTGCGACCGGCCGGCGCAGGAGGGCCGGCGATGACGCCCACGCTGGCTAAGGCGGTGTTCGTCGTCCTCGCACTCGGATGGTACGCGATCCGCCTGCCGCATATGCGGCGTTCGCGCCGCACGCGGATTCTCTACAGCGCTTACACGCTGCGCGAGATCATGCTCTTGCTGGTGTCGCTAACGGGCCTCGGCATCGTGCCTTTGATCTACGTGGCGACCGATTTTCCGCGTTTCGCCGCTTATCCGTTCCGGCCCATCCAGGCGTGGCTCGGTGTCGTCTTGGCCGGCGCGGCATTAGGGCTGTTCCATCTCACGCATCGAGCGCTGGGGCGCAACTGGTCGATCAGCCTCGAAGTCCGCGAGGGCCACCAGCTCGTCACCGAGGGCGTCTATCGCCACGTGCGGCACCCGATGTATGCCGCCTTCTGGCTCTGGGCGGCTGCGCAGGCATTGTTGCTGCCGAACTGGGTCGCCGGGTTGGCAGGCATCGTCGGCTTCGGCACGCTCTATTGCTTTCGCGTGAGCAACGAGGAACGGCTCATGCTCGACACCTTCGGCGATCCCTATCGTGCCTATATGGCGCGTACAGCGCGTCTCATTCCCGGATTTAATAGACTCAAGCGTGGACGTCGGCCCGCCTCCCGCTGTGGCCCCCAGTAAGATGCGCGATCTTGTGCGCGTGCTCGACAGCTTGGCGCGCCGCATCGCTGTGAGTGAACAATTCGAGCCTCTCGGTCTCGTCGTCGCACACCGGATTCAGCGCCTGATCCTTGTATAGATGGCGCTTCGGATCCTTTTGGATTTGCCGGCTGGTGCGGTAGATCCACAGCAGCAGTCGCAGCGCGCGGACAGATTTTGCAGCGAAGTCCCACGCGAATTTCGGGTAGAACGACCAGGCCGGCTCGACAGGAAATCCGGGACGGCGGTCCCACCGGTACTTCCGGCGCAGCAAGCCGCCCTGCAGGGGGTGCACGTTCTCGATCGGAACCGAATAGCAGAACAGGAACATGAAGCTGACGAGTCGCGACATGCTGCAATTGGTGGCGGCCGCACGCCGCAGAATCGTCTCCATGTGTTCGCGCGTAAAGTACGACGTCCACGCCCTCTGGTAGACCCGCTCCCACGCGTCCTTGCTCATCTTGGAATGATGCGCGACCGCGTGCTCGCCGTCGTACAGATTCATGTCCGCATGCATCCATTCGCCTTTCTGCCACAGGACCTTGTGGTCCTCCGATCCCGGAAGCGGGGTGAGACAGAAGAATTCGAGGATGTCGAGGGGAAGCTCCTTTTTGATGATCTCGATGTCCTCGGCGATCGATTCGGGATTGTCGAATGGAAAACCAAGGATGTATCCGGCGGTGGTGATGGCGCCGGCATTCTTCCATGCGAGCAGCATCTTGCGGTATTCGGTGATCTTGTTCTGTCGCTTTTTGGCCGCGAGCAGGTTCGCCGCATTGATGCTTTCGAGGCCGATCAGCACCCGGTTGACGCCGGCGCGGGTGGCCTTTTCGATGAAATTTGGAATCCTGTGGCACAACGCGTCGACCTGGATGACCAGCCTGATATTCATCTTGTCGCGTTCGCGCAGCGCGATGAGGCGGTCAAAGATCGCTTCCCAATCCTTGTTGCGGGCGAGGTTGTCGTCCGTGATCAAGAAGTCGCGGATGCCTTCCGCCCAATGCTCCCGGACGGTCCGTTCGACATCCTTCGCCGATCGGCCCCGCGATTTCCTGCCCTGAACGTTGATTATGGTGCAGAACGAGCACTGAAATGGACAACCACGGCCGGCATCAAAGCTGCCGATGTGTTGAATGGTTCTGCGCAAGTGTTTTGCGGGCAGGATCGGGGTCGGCTCGGCTTCGAGCGTTGGCAGGTCGTTGAGATAGTTGTACATCGGCTGCAAGGTTCGGTTGGCGGCGTCCTGCAGTATCCTGTCCATGCGGCCTTCGACTTCCCCGGCGAACAAGGTAATACCCAAGTCGAGGGCGGCCTTAAGGTCGGCCTGCAATTCGGACAGCATGGCGAGGCAGCCCGACACATGAAATCCGCCGATCATCACCGGCACGCCGGCGGCGCGGAAGGGGCGGGCGATATCGAGCGCGCGGGGAAACTGGTTCGACTGCACGCCGACGAGGGCGAGCAGGCCAAATCCGCCGTGGCGCCGGAACAACGAGAGAAGCCGCTTGGTTTTGACCCGCGCGTTGATCTCGTCGATCACGGTGATATCGATGGCAGTGTCGGTCCCGAGCACGCTCCGGCACGCCGAATCTCTGGCTAGGCTGTAGAGAACGCCGAGAGTATTCGAAGGAATGAACGCGCGGACCCATTGGATGACGTATCCATCATCATCGTAATGGGACGGTTTGATCAAGACGACCTGGAAACGCCGCTGAGGACTAGCCGCCGCGCCAGTCATGCAATCCCCTCCACGCCCCGGCAGTTCGCGGGAATTGCACCTCTAACACAGCCTCAGCACGCGACAAAGTCGATTTCGCCCAGCGCCCGCGCAAGGGCAACGTCGTCGCCCGGCGGGCATCACGTATTTGATTAAGTTGGGCTTTTACTCTTCTTTGACACGGCCGCGGCAGTTGCAGAAGCACCAAACCATTCCGGCGACACCCGTAACAAACATGAATATTGCGTGGTGAGACAGCAAGGAACGGGCCACCGGTTGGCGAAGACTGCTCGGCGCAGCTGGGCGGGGAAGGAAAAGGTGATCTGTCGCTATCGTTTCGGCCAAAGCAGCGTTCGATATGCACGATGTGACGAGCCGCGCAATGGTCGCCGTGCCGGATTTTCGAACAATCCGCGCGCTGGAAGTAAGTCGCGACTGGCGTATGCTGCTCTGCTAATATGATTTCACTGCAATGAACAATCGGGAGCCGAGCCCTGAGCGCCGGAGGTGTCGCGCACCTCGAGCAAACAATTTCGTCCCAAGTGGGCGGCGTCACGGCCGCGACGCACGAGTTATCCGATCTCGTTCGTGCAACGATCGCATCGTGACCAGCCCTCGCTACCACGAGGAAACAATGAAAAGACTTCTCTTTGCGATCGTTGCAACGATCATTGTCGGCCCCACTTGGGCTGAGCAGGCGAAGCCCGAAAATGAGGGCCCGACGACCTTTCGGCCTGGCTGTGAATGGGCCTTGTGCGCCCAGAAGGTCAATGGTTGCAAACCATTTCGCGGGAATTCCGGAACAAGCCAGCATTACGAGGCAATCGCCAAGAAAGTCGACGCCTGCAATCGAGGTCGAGAATCCTGCCAGTGCTAAAGCATGATCCCGAAAAGTGGACACCGGTTTTCGGAAAAGATCATGCTCCACCAAAAGGCTAGAGCGGGATGACGATTCAGAGAAAAGGCGTCACGCTCTAGGAAGGGCGACGCAACGTGGATGGGTCTCGACAGATTTGCGTCGTCACGCTCGAAATCCGACGAGCCGACGATATCGAGCCTGCCGTAGAACCGCTCAAGCGCCGGGCGGCTGCGCTTTACGTCACCGCCGATCCGCTCACGAGCCCAACCGGGTTCGCATCAGTACCTTAGGGGCTGGCGGCAGGCATAGCGCGCTTGCCTCTCGGGGTCGTTCCCGCGCAAGCGGGAACTCATGAACACTGCCGTCGCGACACATCATCGAACGGTGGTCATGGGTCCCCGCCCCCCGCTTGCGCGGGGGCATGCTTCGCGGGGACGACGGAGCACGATCACCGCGCTGTCAGCCCGCCGTCGATGGCGAATTCGCCACCGGTCACAAACAGCGCCTCGTCGGACAACAGGTAGACGACGAGATCCGCCACCTCGGCCGGCGTGCCGAGCCGGCCGAGCGGAACGTCGCGCGTCATGCGCGCCTTGGCGGCGTCCGGATGACCGGTTGCGGCCGCGATGGCGTCGATCATCGGACCTTCGAGGAAGGCCGGATGCACCGAGTTGCAACGCACCTGCGGGCTGAGCCGCGCCCCGTACAGCGCCACCGACTTGGTGAGCAGGCGGACGCCGCCCTTGGACGCATTGTAGGCCGCGAGATTGTGCCCGCCGACCAGACCGGACACCGACGAGAGGTTGACGATCGCGCCCCCCCGGCGCTTGAGCAGCGGCATCGCGTGCTTGCAGCCCAAAAACGTGCCGTCGAGATTGACCGCCATGATGCGCCGCCAGGTCGCGTAGTCGGTCTCCTCCACGGTGCCGAGCGCGGCGATGCCGGCGGCATTGACCAGGCCGTGAATGGCGCCGAAGGCACGGTCGACGTCGGCGGCGCAGCGGCGCCAGTCGTCTTCGCTGGTGACGTCGAGGACTTGATCGATGCCGCTGCGGCCGTCGAGGTCGGTCGCCAGCGCGATGCCGCCGGCGCGCACGACCGCCTCGCCGACCGCCGAGCCGACTGCCCCGGCCGCGCCGGTGATCAGCACGACCTTTTCCTTGAGACGCCCCATGCGCCTCTTGGTAGCCGCCATGCGCACGTCGGCGCAAGGCGTCCCGGCCACGCCGATTTCAGTTCAGCCGGGACGGACGCTTGTCGGCCGGCTCGCCCGGAGCATGCACCGACGGAGAGCCCGGCACGTCGCTGTCGGCGGGCGAAGCCGGCGCCGCGGCCGCGGCCGGACGCGACGGCAAGACGGCCGTCGCGGTACTCTGCTCGTACCTGCGGTAGCTCAGCCAGCCGAATGGCAGGGCCGCGAGGTAGCACACGGTGCCGATGGTGAGCACCTGCCACGGATAGCTGATGAGAACCGCGACGAACAGGACCACCACCACGAAGATCGGCAGCACTAATTCGGGCGCGACGCGGGTACCGATCTTCTTGCCCGAGAACACGGGCAGGCGCGAGACCATCAACACCGCGATGAGCAGCGTGTAGCCGAGCGCGGGCGGCGCCAAGAGGCGGAACGGAACGCCGAGGAAATTGACATAGATCGGCAGCAGCACAGTGATGGCGCCGGCGGGCGCCGGCACGCCGGTGAAGAAGTTGGCGGTCCAGGCCGGACGGTTGGGATCGTCGATCGCCACGTTGAACCGGGCGAGCCGCAATCCGGCGCAGATGGCAAACACCATGGCGGCGATCCATCCGACATTGCCGAACTCGACCAGCCCCCAGAAATACAGGATCACGGCCGGCGCCACGCCGAAATTGACGAAGTCGGCGAGGCTGTCGAGCTCGGCGCCGAAACGCGACTGACCCTTGATGAGCCGGGCGATGCGGCCGTCGATGCCGTCCAGCGCCGCCGCGAAGACGATGGCGGCGAGCGCCCATTCGAGCCTGTTCTCGACCGAGAAGCGGATCGCCGTGAGGCCGGCGCACAGCGCCAGCAGGGTAATCACATTGGGCACCAGCGTGCGCACCGGAATCGCCCGGAAGCGCCGGCGCTTGTGCTCGGTGCGCATGGGATCGAAGGGCGGAAACATGCCGTCCTATATAGCGAAGAAACGGCCTGCTTGCCACCGCGGCCGGCGGCCCGATCGCGACTGCGGTTAACTGACCGGGGACGCTTTTTGCCCGGCTTGCTGGCTTCCCGCGGTCTCGCGGACCTTGAGGAAGCGAAGCACCCGTTGCGCCGTCGGCAGCGGAATCTCCCGATACTGCTCGATGAGCTTGGCGGCAGGGCCGTCGGACCCGCGCCGCCGCCGGCGACGCATCTTCACGATAGCGCCGTAGCCGTCGATGGTCAGGCCGGCGCCACGGCACAACAGCGCCACCGGTTGGTCGGCCGGCGCGCACAGCGCGCGCGTCACCGTGTCGGCGCGCAGATCGACACGGCCGGCCATCAGCTTGGCCACGTCGGGCGTGGCGTCGATGTCGGCGAGCTCGGCCACCGCGGCGTCGATCTTGAGAACCCCGCGCTCGACCTCGTCGAGGATGATGTCGAGCGACCGGCCCACCACCCTGGCGGAACGCAGGCGACTGGTGAGAACCGCCTGCGACTGCTCGGCAAGCCCCTTGAGCGTGGACATGGCGGGAACGGCGCCGGCCGCCTTGAGCTTGGCGGCGAGCGCGCCGCTGATCAGCGGCCCGAGCCGCTGGGCGATCTCCGCCGGCATGTCCATGCGCGTGCCGAGCCGGTCGAGCAGCATCTCGTCGGCGGTGGCGCGCTCAGCCAGCGTGGCGAAGCCGTGTTGCGAGAACCGGGCGCCGTGATTGGCCACCACGGTGCCGACCACCTGCTGGTCGCCGCGCGAGACCAGCACGTCGGTCACGCGCTCCGACAAGGTCGCCCGCGTCGCGATCGCGGTGAGGTGCCCCTGCGACTGGTCGAGCGCGATGCCCTCAAGGTCGCCGTCGTTGAGGACCAGCGAACGGGTGAGCACCGGCTTGGCTACGATGATTTCATCGCGCGCCAGCAGCAGCACGACGCGGTGCGGCGCCTGCACGAGATCGGCCATGCGCTCGGCCAGCTCGGCGCGCGCGATGGGCTCGACCTCGTCGAGCACGCGAGTGACGACCTCGCTGTAGAGCGCGATCTCGCTCGGACTGTGCTCGGCCGAAGCGAAGAAGCAGTCGCTGATCGCCCGCAGCAGCGCGCGCCGCTTGTCACTCGAGCGTTCGCGCGCCAGGCTCTCGAGGTGCTGCAGAGTTGCCGTCATGCTGTTGCCGACCGAAATGGAACAGAGAACGCCGATTGCATTCGATCGCGGCAACTAAGGGCGGAAAATCGATTAAACCCGGTTAATATTTGCATTTGCATTTGAAGCGAGGGCGCGACCCTCGTAGCAGTACGTA
>DATFWC010000620.1:0-9865 GCA_035259885.1 Xanthobacteraceae bacterium | reverse complement strand
GCGCATCGAGGCGCTGCTGCCGCAACGGGTCGGATATCTCGCGAGCCTCATGGGCAAGTATCGAGCGCGGCTCAACGCGGCGATCACCAGCCTGGCGGATCGCCGCCGCTTCTGGGAGCAGATGATCGACGGGCCGATCAGCAGAGCGGTTCTCGCTGGCCAGCCGCATGGCGAAGCGCTGCTGGCCGAGGCCATCGATAATGGCGCGCCGGCAAGACGTGTCGGCACGGTCGCCCTCGTCGGCGCCGGCCCGGGCGATCCCGACCTTCTGACCCTGCGCGCGCTGCACACGCTGCAGGATGCCGACATCGCCAGTTGCGCCCGCGCGCTGCGCATTCCGGTCAACGTCGTCGACCGGCCCGATCTCTCCACCTTTATCGTCCCGGCCATCGTCGATCGCGGCGATGTCGTCGTCGCCATCGGGACCGGCGGCGCGGCGCCCGTGCTGGCGCGGCGCCTGCGCGCGCGCATCGAGGCGCTGCTGCCGCAACGGGTCGGATATCTCGCGGGCCTCATGGGCAAGTATCGCGCGCGGCTCAACGCGGCGGTCACCAGCCTGACGGATCGCCGCCGCTTCTGGGAGCAGGTGATCGACGGGCCGATCGGCCGCGCGGTTCTCGCCGGCCAGCCGCATGGCGAGGCGCTGCTGGCCGAGGCCATCGACAACGGCGCGCCGGTAAAACGTGTCGGCACGGTCGCTCTCGTCGGCGCCGGCCCGGGCGATCCCGACCTGCTGACCTTGCGCGCGCTGCACGCGCTACAGGATGCCGACATCGTGTTCTACGACGAGCTGGTCACGGCCGGCGTGCTCGATCGCGCCCGGCGCGATGCCGAGCGCGTGTTCGTCGGCAAGCGCCGCGGTGAGCCGGGCATCGGGCAGGACGAGATCAACCGCCGCCTCGTCGACGCGGCGCACGCGGGCCAGCGCGTCGTGCGTCTCAAGGGCGGCGACCCCTTCGTGTTCGGCCGCGGCGGCGAGGAACTGGAGCATCTGCGCGCGGCCGGCGTCCCGACCGTCATCGTACCCGGCATTACCGCCGCCCTCGGCTGCGCCGCCGAAGCCGGCCTGCCGCTCACGTTCCGCAACGAAGCATCGCGCCTCGCCATCATCACGGCGCATCGCGCCGCCGAAGCCGCAACCGTCGACTGGTCGGCGCTCGCCGACGCCCAGACCACGCTGGTCGTCTATATGGGGTTGGCCTCCGCCGCTGCCGTGCGCGACGGCCTGATCGCCGCCGGCCGGGCCGCCGGCACGCCGGCCGCCGTGCTGGCGCGCGGCAGCCGGCCCGACTCGCAGGCCGCGGTCGGCCGCCTGTGCGATCTCCCCGATCTGGCTGCGTCGGTCGGCGAGGGCCCCGCGCTCCTCGTCATCGGCGACGTGGTCGCCCGCTCGACGCCGTGGCGTGCGGCGGAGCTCGAAGCGCTCGCGAGGTTGGCCGCATGACGTCGCCGCTCGAACAGAAGCTCAAGGTCAAAGGCCCGGTCGTCGTCACGGCCAATCGGACGCGCGACGGCATCGTGATCTATCGCACGGCTGACGCTGGCTGGACCACCGACCTGGCCGAGGCCGCGATCGTCACCACCACGCCGGCCGCTCAGGAGCTGCTCAAGGGCGCCGTCGCCGACGATGTCGGCGCCGTGCAGGCCTATGTGGCACCGGTCGAGATGACGGCCGATCGCCGCGTGCTGCCGGGAAACTTGCGCGAGCGCATCCGCGTTGCCGGTCCAACCATCGCGCTGCCCGTGGGCGCTTGAAGCGCCAAGCGAGTCTGCCATGTACGTCTACGACGAATTCGACTGGGCCTTTCTCGAGCAGCGCGTCGCCGAGTTCCGCGACCAGGTGCGGCGGCGGCTCGCCGGCGAGCTGACCGAGGACGAGTTCAAGCTGTTGCGCCTGCTCAACGGCGTCTACCTGCAGCTCCATGCCTATATGCTGCGCATCGGCATTCCGTACGGCACGCTGTCGTCCGAGCAGCTGCGCGCGCTCGCCCATGTGGCGCGCACTTACGATCGCGGCTACGGGCACTTCACCACGCGGCAGAACATCCAGTTCCACTGGATCAAGCTGGAACAGTTGCCCGACGCCATGGGCTACCTGGCGCAGCACCGGTTGCACGGCATCCAGACCAGCGGCAATTCCATCCGCAACGTCACCACCGACCAGTGGGCGGGCGTGACGCCGGAGGAGATCGAGGATCCGCGCATCTGGGCCGAGTTGATCCGCCAGCACACCACGCTGCATCCTGAGTTCTCGTTCCTGCCGCGCAAATTCAAGATCGCCATTACGGCATCCGCGCACGATCGCGCCGCGATAAAAATCCACGACATCAGCCTGCGGCTCTATCGCAACGCCGAGGGCGAGGCCGGCTTCGAGGTCGGCGTCGGCGGCGGGCTAGGCCGCATTCCCTACCTGGCGCAGACCATCAAGCCGTTCCTGCCCAGGCGCGACCTCCTGAGTTACATCGAGGCGATCCTGCGCGTGTACAACCAGTATGGTAGGCGCGACAACATCCACAAGGCGCGCATCAAAATCCTGGTCCACCAGATCGGTGTGGAGAAATTCGCCGAGGAGGTAGAGGCCGAGTGGCAGACCATCCGCGACGGTCCGCTCGCGCTCGAGCCCGGCGTCGTTGCCGAAATCGCCACGCGCTTCCGTTATCCCGCCTATGAGACGCTCGTCGACAATCCCGACACGCTCACGTCGGCGCGCCTGACCGACCGCGCCTTCGCCACCTGGTTCAACGCCTGCGTCAACCGGCACAAGGTGCGGGGCTATGCCATCGTGACGCTGTCGCTGAAACCCGAGGGTGGCACGCCCGGCGACGCCACCGCGGAGCAGATGGACGTCATCGCGGATCTGGCCGACCGCTACAGTTGCGGCGAGATCCGTGTCGGCCACGAGCAGAATCTTGTGCTCCCGAACGTGCGCCAGCGCGACCTGGTCGAGCTGTGGCGCGCCCTCGACGCCATCGGCGTGGCGCTGCCCAACATCAATCTCGCGTCCGACATCATCGCCTGCCCGGGCCTCGATTATTGCAGCCTCGCCAATGCCCGCTCGATCCCGGTGGCGCAGGAGCTCACACGCCGCTTCCGCGATCTCGATGTGGCGCGCAATCTCGGCCGGCTGCACATCAACATTTCCGGCTGCATCAATGCCTGCGGCCATCACCATGTCGGCCACATCGGCATTCTCGGCGTCGAGAAGAACGGCGAGGAATTCTATCAGGTGACAATCGGCGGCCGTGCCGACGAGAAGGCGGAGCTCGGCGCGCTGATCGGCCCGGCCGTCCCCTATGCCGACGTGGCCAACGTGGTGGAGGACATCGCGGCGGCCTATCTCGAGTTGCGCGAGCGGTCGGACGAGCTGTTCATCGATACCGTCAAGCGGCTCGGCGTCGAGCCATTCAGGGAGCGCGTCTATGCGACTCGTCAAGCAGGGTAGGGTGGTCGAGGACCGGTTCGTGCGCTGGCTCGATGACGCGCCGGTGCCCGAGGGCGTGGCTGTCATCGTGCCACATGTGCGGCTTTGGGCCGAGCCAGATCTGCTGCGTCGCAGTGCTCCCACTGGCGTGATCTGGCCCAACGACCGCAAGGTGGCGGAGCTTGCCCCTTACGTGGATCGCCTCGCGCTCGTCGCCCTGGTATTCCCGGTGTTCAAGGACGGTCGCGCCTTCAGCCAGGCCCGCATCCTGCGCGAGCAGTATGGCTTTGCCGGCGAGCTGCGCGCCACCGGGCAGGTGCTGCGCGACCAGTTCGTGTTCATGCTGCGTGCCGGCTTCAACGCGTTCGAGGTCACCAAGGATGCCGACGCGGCCGCCTTCGCCGAGACCACCCGCCGCTACAGCATCTTTTACCAGCCGACCGGCGACGGCCGCCGCACCGCGGCGAGCGCCCGGCGCGGCCGCGTGCCCGCCGCCCCGGCGGGGCGTGAACCGGCGCTGCAGGATACCTGAAACGGGCCGGCGGTCGGCCGCAGCTGGCCTCGATTTTTGCCGCGGGAGAGATTATAGGTCCGGTGGCCCCGCCGTGAGGCAGGCGGCGCTGATCAAGCCGCGAAGGAAGTTGTTCAAGTGACCTACGTCGTCAACGACAATTGCATCCGCTGCAAGTACATGGACTGCGTGGAAGTGTGTCCGGTCGACTGCTTCTACGAAGGCGAGAACATGCTCGTCATCCATCCGGACGAGTGCATCGATTGCGGCGTGTGCGAGCCCGAATGTCCGGTCGACGCCATCAAGCCGGACACCGAACCGGGCCTGGAGAAATGGCTGGCGCTCAATGCCGAGTACGCCAAGCAATGGCCCAACATCACGGTCAAGCGCGAGCCGCCGGAAGACGCCAAGGAATGGGAAGGTAAGCCCGACAAGGAGAAGGAATTCTCGCCCAATCCGGGGCAGGGCGACTAGGCCCTGGCGGGCCTTCCATCGACCTCTCGATTTGTCGGATAATGGCCGTGCCCCGCGAAAAGCGGGGCATCTGGTATCTGGGTTTCGACTTCGCTTTCGGTTGCTCGGAGGGGCAGCTTGCTCCACCTCTCCCCGCGTGCGGGGAGAGGTCGGATTCCGAGCGCAGCGAAGCGGAGCGAAGGAGTCCGGGTGAGGGGGCGCTTCAGCGATTTTGAGCCTGTGGAATCGCCCCCTCACCCGACTTGCTTCGCTCCGCAAGGGCTTCGCTCGCAAGTCGACCTCTCCCCGCACGCGGGGAGAGGTGGCGCAAGTGGCTCGCTTGGCCACATCATTGGCGTACTTGTCTCGGGGACGACATGCCTGCCACGGCGCTCGATTCCAGCATTTTCCGTGACATCTTCTGCACGGAAGACATGCGGCGCGTGTTTTGCGACGAGCAGCGCGTCGCGTTCTACCTCGAGTTCGAGGCGGCGCTGGCGCGCGTGCAGGCGCGCCTGGGCATCATTCCGGCCAGGGCGGCGGAGGAGATCGAGCGCACCTGCCGCATCGAGAACATCGACTTCGCCAGGCTCAAGCAGCAGACCGAGCGCATCGGCTATCCGGTGCTGCCGGTGGTGCAGCAGATCGTCGAGAAATGCCCCGACGGCCTGGGCGAATGGTGTCACTGGGGCGCCACCACGCAGGACATCACCGACACCGCCGCCGTGCTGCAGATCCGTGATGCGCTCGCCCTGGTCGAGCAGGATCTGCGCGCCATCTCGGCATCGCTGGCCGAACTGGCGCGGCGTTATCGCGACACGCCCATGGCTGGGCGCAGCAACCTGCAGCAGGCCGTGCCCATCACGTTCGGCTACAAGGTCGCGACGCTGCTCGCCGCCATGCAGCGGCACCGCGCGCGCCTCCAGGAGCTGCGGCCGCGCGTCCTCGTGGGCGAGTTCGCCGGCGCCGCCGGCACGCTGTCCTCGCTCGGCGCCGACGGCCTGAAGGTCCAGGCCGCCCTGATGGCGGAGCTCGGCCTCGGCCAGCCGGAGATCGCCTGGCACACGGTGCGCGACCGCATCGCCGAGGTCGGCGGCTTCCTCGGGCTGGTGACCGGCACGCTCGGCAAGCTGGCCATGGATGTAAAACTCCTGATGCAGACCGAGGTGGCGGAAGTGTTCGAGCCGTTCCACCAGGCGCGTGGCTCGTCGAGCACCATGCCGCAGAAGCGCAACCCGATCTCCTGCCTCTACATCCATTCCACCGCGGCGCTGGTGCGCCAGCACGCCGCGGCGCTGATGGAGGCGGCGGTCGCCGATCACGAGCGCTCGACCGGCCCGTGGGAGATCGAGTGGATCGCGCTGCCGGAGATTTTTCTGCTGGCCTCCGGGTGCCTGGCGCAGAGCCGCGATCTCGTCGCCGGCCTGCAGGTGGACGAGGCGCGTATGCGCGCCAATCTTGATCTGACCGGCGGCATGATTGTCTCGGAAGCCGTGATGATGGGGCTGGGCCCAAAGCTCGGCCGCCAGCGCGCCCACGACATCGTCTACGACGTCTGCCGCAAGGTGGCGGCAACTGGCCGGCCGCTGCTCGATCTCCTCATGGAAGACCCGGGGATCGCGGGCGCCGCCACGCGCGCCGAACTGGCGGCCCTCACCGATCCGGCCAATTATCTCGGCCTCGCTGGCGAGATGGTCGACCGCGTGCTGGCGGAAGAGAAAAAGTTCAGTTGACGAGAGGACAACAGCGTGAGCCAGGAAAAATTTGATTTCGTGTCCGACGGTTTGAAGCTTCGCGGCATCCTGCACCTGCCGGACGACCTGAAGAAAGGCGAGCGGCGTGCCGGCTTCCTGGTGCTGCACGGCTTTGGCAGCAACAAGGAGTCGGGCAGCGCCGCGCGTCCGGCCGAGCAGCTGGCGAAGCTCGGCTACGTAGCGCTGCGCTTCGACATGCGCGGATTGGGCGAGAGCGAGGGCGAGCACGCCCGCGTGATCTGCCTCGAGCAGGTCGCCGACACGCGCAACGCCCTCACCGCGCTCGCCCGTCACCCGGCGGTCGATCCCGATCGCATCGCCGTCGTCGGCACCAGTTTTGGCGGCGCCGTCGCGGTCTATGCCGGCGGCGTCGACCAGCGCATCGCGGCCGTGATCTCCAACGGCGGCTGGGGCGACGGCGAGCGCAAGTTCCGCGGCCAGCACCCGACGCCGGAAGCCTGGGCCAAGTTCACTACGATGCTGGAGGAGGGGACACGTCATCGCGAGCGCACTGGAAAATCGCTCATGGTGCCGCGCTACGACATCGTGCCCATCCCGCAGCACGTCAAGGACAACCTCGACCGCCAGAACGTGGCCATGTTCCCGCCCGGCTCGATCGAGGAATTTCCCGCCGAGACGGCGCAGAGCATGTTCGACTTCCGCGCCGACGACGTGGTGGGAAAGATCGCGCCGCGGCCGCTCCTGCTGCTGCATAGCGCCAACGATTCGGTGACGCCGACCGAGCAGTCGATCGAGCTGTTCCGCCGCGCCGGCCAGCCGGCCGAGCTGCACCTGTTCAGCGGCCTCGACCACTTCATGTTCTCGGAGAACAGCCCCCGCCTGTGGTCGGTCATCCGCGACTGGCTGGACCGCAACTTTCCGGTGCACGCGAAGGAAAAGGTGCCCGCTTGATGTTGCCTGCGTGTCTTCCGGCACGTGGCCTGCCAAACACTCGGCTGTCATTCCGGACGGCAAGCGCCAGCGAGCCGATCCGGGACCCAAGTACCCCGGCATCATGAAATTGGCACTACAGGGGTACATGGGTCCCGGGTCTCGCCGCTTACGCGGCTCGCCCGGGATGACAGCCGAGCGAGCTTAGGGACATCGCATGAGCTCCATCCGCGTCCACCATGACGATCTGGCGCGCTTCATCGCCCGCGCGTTCGAGACCAAGGACATGAGCGCCGCCGATGCCGCGGTGGTGGCCGACGTCCTGGTGTGGGCCAACCTGCGCGGCGGTGACGGCCATGGCGTCGCGCGCCTGCCGCGCTACCTGGAGATGATCGACCGCCAGGAGATGGATCCGCGCGGCCGCCCGCACATGGCGCTCGCGGCGGACAGCTTCTTCATCCTCGATGCCGCGCGTTCCGCCGGTCCGGTTGCCATGATGGAAGCCGTGGCGGCGGCGACCGAGCGCGCCAAGGCGCGCGGCGCCTGCATCGGCCTGATGCGCGGTGCCACCCACGCCGGCGCCATCGGGCGCTACGCCTACCACGCGGTCGAGCGCGGCTGCGCCTGCATCATCCTGGCCGCGGCCTATCCGTTCATGCCCTATCACGGTGCCAAGGTGGCGAGCCTTCCGACCGCGCCGGTGGTCATGGGCGTGCCGACGGTGCAGCACGGGCCGATCGTCCTCGACATGGCGTCGAGCATCATCGCCATGGGCAAGATCCACCAGGCGCGCGTCAGGAACGAGCCGCTGGGCGAAGGCCTGGCGCTCGATGCCGACGGAAAACCCACCACCGAGCCGAAAAAGGCTGCCATGCCGCTACCGCTCGGCGGGCCGAAAGGCTCGGGCCTGTCGCTGATGATCGAGCTCCTGGCCGGCGTGCTCGGCGGCGCTTCGATCCTGACCAAGGTGCTCGGCCCCGAGCGCAGCACCCGCAACGCGCAGAATGCGCTGCTGGTGGTGATGGACGTGGCGGCGTTCCGCCCCGACGGCGGATATCAGGAGGACGCCGATACGCTGGCCGACATCATCAAGGGCCTGCCGCTGCGCGAGGGCTTTGACGAGATTCTCCTGCCCGGCGAGCGCGGCCGGCGGACGGAAGGCGAGCGGCGCCAGAAGGGTATTCCGCTGCCCGCCGATACGTGGAATGCTCTGAAAACCGTTGCCAAGGCCTGCGCCATCGATCTTCCGGCGCCGAAATCCTGAGAGGTGGCGATGCTGCACCGAGCAGTTTTGTCTGCCGCGCTGGCCGTCGCCATCACCTCGTCGATCGTCAAGGCCCAGGACTATCCGGCGCGGCCGGTGCGCATCATCGTCGGCTTCGGTGCCGGCGCCGTGGCCGACACGCCGGCGCGCCTGCTGGCGCAGAAGTTCAGCCAGAGTCTTGGGCAGCAGTTCGTGGTCGAGAATAAGCCGGGCGCTGGCAGCAGCATCGCAGCCGAGTACGTGTCGCGCGCCAGCCCGGACGGCCACACGCTGTTCATGGCTACCTCGGCCAACACCATCAACGTCACCACGGCCAGCCTTGGCTTCGACATCACCAAGGATTTTGCGCCGATCGCGCTGATCTGCGCGGTGCCCAACATGCTGGTCGTGCATCCCTCGCTCGGGGTGAGCAACCTCAAGCAGCTGATCGCGCTGGCCAAGCAGAAGCCCGACCAGATTCATTTCGGCTCGTCGGGCACCGCTACCACGACGCATCTCGCCGGCGAGCTGATCAACCAGATGGCCGGAGTCAAGCTCGTGCACGTGCCCTATCCGGGCAGCGCGCAGGCGCTGGCCGACGTGCTCACCGGCCGCATACCACTGCTGTTCGCGCCGGCCTCGGCGGTGATCCAGCACGTCGAGAAGGGGCAGCTCAAGGCAATCGCCGTGACGCAGCTCACCCGCGCCGGCATCGCGCCGGACGTGCCCACCATGGCGGAGGCCGGGCTGCCGGGCTACGACATCGGCCTGTGGTTCGGCCTGCTGGCGCCCGCCGGAACGCCGCGCGACATCGTCGACAAGCTTGCCCGCGTCGCCAACGAGGCGCTGCAGGCGGACGACGTCACCAAGGCGCTGCGCGCCCAGGGGCTCGATCCGCTCGGCATGGGCCCCGACGACTTCGCCCGCTACATCGTCAGCGAGGTGAAGAAAGGCGCCGCGGTGGCGCAGGCCGCGGGGCTCAAGAAATGAGCACGGCCTGCCGTCGTTCCCGCGCAAGCGGGAACCCATGCACGCAGGCCGCGCGACACGGACTCTGACGGTGTTCATGGGTCCCCGCCTTCGCGGGGACGACCCGTTGATGGTTGAGGAACTCACCCATGGCTGAACTGACGCGACTGGCTGCGCTTTTGGCTCTTGCGATCGCGGCCGTTCCGATCACTGCCGCCCGCGCCGACGACTATCCGTCCCGCCCGGTGCGCCTGATTATCGGCTTCCCGCCGGGATCGTCGGCCGACATCACGGCGCGCATCGTCGGCGCTGCGATGAGCCCGGTGCTCGGCCAGCAGGTCGTCATCGAGAACAAGCCGGGTGCCGCCTCCGGTATCGCGGCCGAGTTCGTCGCCCGCGCCCCCAAGGATGGCTACACGCTGTTCCTCGGCTCGTCCGCCAATCTCACGGCGCAGGCCATCTCCAACGTGCCGTTCGACCTCGCCAAGGACTTTGCGCCGGTCGCGCGCGCCACCGCGGCCGCCGTCGTGCTGGTGGTGCATCCCTCCACCAGCGCCAAGAGCGTGGCGGAGCTGATCGCGCTGGCCAAGGCCAAGCCGGGCGAGATTCTTTACGCCTCCACC
>DATFWC010000619.1:0-2081 GCA_035259885.1 Xanthobacteraceae bacterium | reverse complement strand
CTGCGCGCCCGGCGGGGTGTCGCAGCGGATCTGCCAGTCGCCATGCACCGACTTGACGGCGCCTTGCGCCTGCGCCGGACGTTGCGGGGCAAGGCTCAGCACGCCAGCGACCAGCGCCAGGACAAGACCGGAGCCCACAGTTTGCCGAAACAGGCCCATGATCAGTCCTCGGCCGTTTTCGTCACCGAATCGCAGACCAGGCGCGCCCTCATGCGGGCTTGCCTACATGGCCCCCCCGTTCTGTCAAGGACGGCGGGCGAGGCGGCGCGTGGCCCGTGCGACACACGGGCACAGGCGGTTTTGGCATTTCGTCGCCTGTGGCATATGTCCGCCGACAAGCGACGTTGCGAGTGGGGCGGAATTGTGGTTTGAGAGGCCCGGATTTCGCCTGTCCCGCCACCCTGGATCCTGCCGCATGGGCGCCGTATCAGGGCGCCGGTCGAATGATCGAGCGGCACGCGCCGGGATGCGCACTGATCACGGCCGAACTGGTCGAAGGAGCGGATGAACGATGCCGATATTGTTGCGGGTGGTCGCTGCCGCGGCCTTTGGCCTTGCGCTCGTGACGGGAGACGGCGCCCGCGCCGGTGTTGGCGAACCGTCGCCCTGGCAGATCGGGCTCCAGGGCTCCGCGTCGCCGGTGATGGACAGCCTGACCTCGTTCCACAATTTCCTTCTCGTCATCATCACGCTGATCACCATCTTCGTGCTCGCCCTGCTGGTGACCGTGATCGTCAAGTTCAACGCGCGGGCCAATCCCACGCCGACGCGCACCACCCACAACACGCTGCTCGAGGTCCTGTGGACGGTTGTCCCCGTCGTGATCCTGGTGGTGATCGCGCTGCCGTCGTTCAAGCTCCTGTTCTTCCAACAGAACCTGCCGCCGGCCGACGTCACCGTGAAGGCCACCGGCAAGCAGTGGTACTGGAGCTACAGCTACCCGGACAGCAAGTTCGAGTTCGACTCGATCATGCTGCAGGACAAGGACCGCGAGAAGCTCAACCCGGTGCCGCCGCGCCTGCTCGGGGTCGACAACGCCATGGTCGTGCCGGTGAACAAGGTGGTGCGCGTCCAGACCATCGGCGCCGACGTCATCCACGCCTTTGCGGTGCCGTCGTTCGGCATCAAGATCGACGCGATCCCGGGCCGGCTCAACGAGACCTGGTTCAAGGCCAGCCGCGAAGGCATCTACTACGGCCAGTGTTCCGAGCTGTGCGGCAAGGATCACGCCTTCATGCCCATCGAGGTGCGCGTGGTCAGCGAGCAGGCCTATGCCGCCTGGCTCGACGACGCGAAGAAGAAATTTGCCGTCGACCAGCGACCGGGGGCGGGCGCGGTCGCCACGGCCGAGCTGACGAAAAAGTGACGGGCGCCTGAGACGCGCGAACGACAAGATCGAAGGATCAGATCATGGCAACCACGATGGCTCACGGCGTGCACGACGAGCACGCGCACGACGCGCATGCTCACCCGACCCCGACCGGATGGCGCCGCTTCCTCTACTCGACCAACCACAAGGACATCGGAACGATGTACCTGGTGTTTGCCATGTTCGGCGGCGTGATCGGGGCGTGCCTGTCGGTCGCCATGCGCATGGAGCTGCAGGAGCCCGGGCTGCAGATCTTCCACGACGCCCACCTGTACAACGTGTTCACCACCGGCCACGGCCTGATCATGATCTTCTTCATGGTGATGCCGGCGATGATCGGCGGGTTCGGCAACTGGATCGTGCCGCTGATGATCGGGGCGCCCGACATGGCGTTCCCGCGCATGAACAACATCTCGTTCTGGCTGCTGCCGGCGTCGCTGGCGCTGCTGCTGACCTCGATGTTCGTCGAAGGCGAGCCGGGTGCGCCCGGCGTCGGCGCCGGCTGGACCATCTATGCGCCGCTGTCCACCACCGGCCATCCCGGGCCGGCGGTCGACTTCGCCATCCTGTCGCTGCACATCGCCGGCGCCTCGTCGATCCTCGGCGCCATCAATTTCATCACCACGATCTTCAACATGCGCGCGCCCGGCATGACGCTGCACAAGATGCCGCTGTTCGTGTGGTCGATCCTGGTGACCACCTTCCTGCTGCT
>DATFWC010000618.1:0-2249 GCA_035259885.1 Xanthobacteraceae bacterium | reverse complement strand
CCTGCCGTCACACGTAGAGTTGTGACGTGACGGGTGACGGCAAGTTGCAGAGACCGGGCGGATGAGTGCACACGCATCCGCATATTGTCTGTTTGACATCGGCGGAACCGGCGGCGGACCGATGCCGCGCAGACACCAGGGTCGTGGAGACTCGTTCATACCGCCGCCATGACGGCCGGTTAGTAATTTTGGGCGAAATAGCGCGGCGCATTTCGCCAGACCGCAAGTAACGTTGGCGCAATACGCTTCTCTATTCGGCCCTGCGCGCTGCAGACAGGCGAAGGGAGGGCAGTCATGTCCGCTACGCTCATCAATCTGATCATCCAGCTGATCGCCGGCGTGGTCGGCGGCAATGCCGCGGGCGCCGGTCTCAAGGACTACGACCTGGGCAAGCTCGGCAATACGATCGCCGGCGCCATCGGCGGTGTCGGCGGCGGGCAAATCCTTCAGGCCATCATTCCGGCGCTGGCAGGGGCGGCCGGTACGACCGATATCGGAGCGGTTCTCGGCCAAGCCGTGGGTGGCGGCGTCGCCGGCGCTATCGTCACGGTCCTGGTCGGGCTGGTGAAGAACAAGATGGCCAGCCAATCGACGTGAGCCCACACGCCGCCGGGCCGCATGGAGACGACGGGTGATGTGAACACAAGCAACGTCAACCGCGCGTCTTAAAGCAGCGCCAGGAGCCGGGCACAGAACCCTTTGGGCTGCCATGCAGGAACGCGGCATCCGATCACGGAGTTGTCAACCCAGGGAGCAAAAAAGATGAGCATCTTCGGAAACATCATGTCGGCGATCTTCCACCATCCGGCAGCCGCGCAGGCCGCCCCGGCCCCGCCTGCATCAGGCGCCGCCCCGGGGCAGACAGCAGCGCCCTCGACCTCCGGCGCCTCCCCCCCGGCTCCGTCCGCGTCGGCATCGGCGTCCGCCGCACCGACCCAGTCAAAGGTCGCGCCGCCATCCTCGATCGACGTGGCCGCCGTCCTCACCAGCCTCGCGGCAAAAAACAAGGAGAAGCTCGATTGGCGCAAGTCGATCGTCGACCTCATGAAGCTGCTCAACCTCGACAGCAGCCTGTCGGCGCGCAAGCAGCTCGCCCAGGAACTGCACTACAGCGGCGACATGAACGACTCGGCGTCGATGAACGTCTGGCTGCACAAGCAGGTCATGACCAAGCTCGCCGAGAACGGTGGCCGGGTGCCGGAGGATCTGAAGCACTCGTGACGCAATAGCGGTGCGCGTCTTCCGCTCGCCACCGGCCGGGCTGCGCGCACTCCCTGATCCGCCTAGTCATGGAGAAAACAATGGGCATGTTCGATGACATCGTCGGCTCTGCCGTTCCCAAGGGCAGTCTTGCCAAACCGCTGATCCTTGCGCTCGTCGCCCTGCTGGCGTCGGGCTCGCTGTTCAAGGGAGGCGCGCCGGACGCATCCGCCAAGGGCTCAGCGGCCGCGCCGCCCGACGAAGGCGATGGCGGGCTCCTCGGCGGCCTTGGCGGGCTGCTCAACCGCTTCCAGCAAAACGGCCTGGGCGATGAGATCAACTCGTGGATAGGCCCCGGCCAGAACAAGCAGGTTCCGGCCAATCAGCTCGGGCCGGCGCTTGGTCCCGATGTTCTCAAACAGCTGGCGCAACGCAGCGGGATGTCCGAGCAGGAGCTGCTTGCGCAGTTGTCGAAAATTCTTCCTAACGTGGTCGACAAGCTCACGCCCAACGGGCGCCTGCCGACACGACAGGAAGCCGCCGCGTTCATGGACCGGGCGGCCTGATCCTGCGGCGCCGCCGGCAGCGATGCCGGGCGCCGCCGTGTCCACGGCGGCACCGTCGCCAGACGGTGCCGCGATTTCCGCGCGGCTCGGCGCCGCCGCGGTGCTGTTATTTTCGTGGAGTGGCTCATGCGCTGGGATGATTTCCGCCGCAGCGACAACGTCGAAGACCGCCGGGGTGACGAGGGAGGTGGCGGGTTCGGCATGCCGATCGGTCGCGGCGGCCTTGGCATCGGTACGATTGTGATCCTCGGGCTCGTCGGCTGGGCGCTGGGGATCGACCCGCGCCTGCTCATCGGCGGCGCCGAGATCCTGACGGGCGGCGGCGACACCACCCAGGCGCCGCCGTCGCAGCCACGCGAGGCCGGTGCGCCCAACGATCAGATGGGGCAATTCGTGGCCGCGGTGCTGGGCGACACCGAAGACCGCTGGACCGAGATACTGCGCAGCGGCGGCGTGACCTATCGCGCGCCGACGCTGGTCATG
>DATFWC010000617.1:0-8291 GCA_035259885.1 Xanthobacteraceae bacterium | reverse complement strand
GAGAAAGGTCGTGCGTACTATTCCCATGAAGGTTTTCCCGTACATCGACTTCTTGCCCCACACGCCATAGGCCTCCAGCATCTTGCGCGTCTCGTCCGAGGCCAGCGGGATGGTGAGCCGGTGCTTGGCCTTGAACGCATCCTGCGCCGGCACTGGGTCGGCCGACACGCCGAGCACCGCAGTATCGGCCTTGGCAAAAGCTTTCGTCAGCGCCGAGAAGGCGATCGCCTCGCGGGTGCAACCCGGGGTATCGGCGCGGGGATAGAAATAGAGGACGAGCTTGCGACCCTTGAAGTCGGCGAGGGAAACGGTCTCCCCGCCGTCGCGGGGCAGGGTGAAAGCCGGCGCCCTGGCGCCGGCCGCGAGGCCGGTCATGTGCCTTCCTTTCGTCGCTTTCTGAGGGTCATTTTGCCCTCCGGCGGGATACTATACGGGGATCTCGCCAGAGCCCGCATGAGCGGAGCGACATGCGGGGGCGGCCCCGCCGTCGCCGGGTGCGCTTCAACCGGGCTGGGGAAATCGGTGGGTCGCCGCGCGAGGTCGCGCGCGGCGGGGCGGTACTGCCGGGCCGGCACGCTTGCGCGGGTCGATTCGGCAGCTGGGGGGATGCCCGTTACGGTATGACACAGAGGCACATCAGAGCAGGCGTCTCGGCGCTGAACCGGACCTGGGCGGCCGTACACCTGCATTGGCGTGCGGTCATGGCCGCGCGGTCGCACCGCAATGTGCGAGGCATCGTGTGGCGCCTGCACCAGCCCGATGTGCAGGGCATCGTGTGGCGCCTGCACGAGCTCATGGAGCGGCCGTTGACGCGGCGCCTGGTCTACGGCGGCGCCGCCCTGGCCACGTTCATGGTGGTGGCGTTCGGCGCGCTGTGGTGGCGGCTCAACAACGGGCCTCTGTCCCTCGATCTGGCGACGCCGTGGCTTGCCTCGGCGGTGGAGGAGCGCCTGGGCGGCGGCCATAGCGTCGAGGTCGGCGGAACGCAGCTCGAACGCGACGACGACGGGCGCACCGCCTTGCGCCTGCGCGACATCGTGGTGCGCGCGCGCGACGGCGCCGTGATCGCCAGCGCGCCCAAGGCCGAGGTCGGCCTGTCGGGAACGAGCCTGCTGGCCGGCCGCGTGCAGGCCACGCGCCTGAGCCTGATCGGCGCCAAAATGGCGGTGCGCGTCGATCCCGACGGCCAGGTGAATGTGTTCGCGGGCGCCGAGCAGCGCCCGATCGCCGCGGCCCCGGTCGTCACCGCCATGCCCCAGGCCGCCGGCATCGTCACCGGCGCGGTTGCCGATGCGCCGCGCCCGGATGCCGATGCGGCGAGCGAGGGCCTTGCGGCGCTGCTGTCGTGGTTCGACAGCCTCGATGCGCTCGGCTTCGACGGCGGCGAACTCGCCGAGGTCGGGCTCAAGAACGGCAGCCTGGTGGTCGACGACAGCCGCAGCGGCAAGCGCTGGAGCTTCGACAACATCAATTTCAGCCTGACGCGGCCGCGCGAGGGCGGCGTCGCCTTCGCCATCACGTCGACCGGCGCCGACGGGCCGTGGTCGCTGACCGCCACGATGACGCCGCGCGGCCAAGGCCGCCGCGCCATCGAAGCAGTCATTCGCGACGTCTCGCCCAAGGACGTGCTGCTGGCGTTGCGGGTCGAGGACGACACGTTCGAGGCCGACATGCCGATCTCCGCCATCGTGCAGGCGGAGATCGCCGCCGACGGCACGGTGCAGATGGTGAAGGGCCGCATCATCTCGGGTGCCGGCTTTATCGGCGCCGGACATACGCCGGCGAGCCGCATTCTGGTAGACGAGACCTCGGTGGAAATGCACTGGGATGCCGCCAACCATGTTCTTCACATCCCGGTGGCGCTCCAATCGGGGGCCAACCGCATCCGGTTCCTCGCGCATCTGCAGCCGCCGCAGCAGGCGGGCGACCCCTGGACGCTGATCGTCAACAACGGATCGGTCATGCTCGGCTCGGCCGAGCGCACGCGCGATCCCCCCCTGATGCTCGACCGCATCGCGCTGCAGGCCCGCATCGACACCGCCAAGCGGCTCATCGCCGTCAAGCAGGGCGATCTGATGGGCATGGCCGGCGGCGTGTCGCTGTCGGCCGAGATCGACTATTCCGAGGCCGAGCCGCGCCTGAGCATGGGCATCATCGGCACGCGCATGACCATGCTGACCCTGAAGCGGCTGTGGCCGGCCTTCGTCCTGCCGCCGCTGCGCGCCTGGGTGATCGATCACTTCCCGTCCGGCACGGTGGATCACCTCGAGATCGCCACCAACGCGCCGTGGAACACGCTCAAGCCCGGCGGCCCGCCGGTGCCGGAGACCGGCATGTCAGGCGAGATTTCCGGCACCGTGAGCCTGAAGCCGATCGATACGCTGCCGGCCATCCGCGACGCCAATATGGTGGCCAAGTTCACCGGGCGCACCGCCACCGTCACGCTCGGCCGCGGCACCGTCGACCTGCCGTCGGGCCGCAAGATCACGGTGTCCAACGGCATCTTCGAGGTGCCGGACACGGCGGTCAAAGGGCCGCCGTCGCGCCTGCGCCTGAAGCTCGACGGGCCGGCCGATGCGGCGGTCGAGCTTGCCGGCATGGAGCCGCTGCGCGGCGCCTCCGGCCTTCAGCTCGACGCCGCGACCACGCGCGGCGCCGTCACGGCGCAGCTCGAGCTCTCCATGCCGCTCAAGGAGGACCTGCCCAAGGGCTCGGTCGCCTACAACGTGTCGGCCGACGTCACGAACTTCTCGGCCGAAAAACTGGTGCGCGGGCTGAAGGCGGAAGCCTCCATCCTGCGCGTCACCGCCAGTCCGCAAGGATTCAAGGTCAATGGCGATGCCCGCATCGGCAATGCGCTCGTCGCCGTCGATTACCGCAGGAACCCGAATGGCGAGGCCGAGGCACGCGCGCAGACCGTGCTCGACGATGCGGCCCGCACCTATCTCGGCTTCGATCTGGGCGGCGGCCTGACCGGCCCGATCCCGGTCAAGTTCAGCGGCAAGATCGCGGCCGGCGACGGCGACAACCGCTTCGCTGTCGACGCCGACCTCACCCAGGCCAAGGTCGCCGACCTGCTGCCGGGCTGGTCCAAGGCCGCCAGCAAGCCGGCGCGCGCCACCTTCATCCTGATCGAGAAGCCGCAGGCGCGCCGCATCGAGGATCTCCTGCTCGAAGGCTCGGGCACGCGCGTGAAGGGCACGATCGAGCTCGACGGCAACGGCGAACTGGTGGCGGCGAATTTTCCCGCCTTTGCGCTGTCCGACGGCGACAAGGCCGCGGTCAAGGTCGAGCGCGGCAGCGACGGCACCCTGAAGGTGACGGTGCGCGGCGACGTCTACGACGGCCGCGGCTTCATCAAGTCGATGGCATCCGGCCCGAGCGATCCCAACGCCACGCGCTCGACCTATGATCTCGATCTCGACGTCAAACTAGGCGTGGTCGCGGGCCACCACGGCGAGGCGGTGCGCAGCCTCGACGCCAGGCTGTCGCGGCGGGCCGGCCAGATCCGCATGCTGGCGATGAACGCCAAGATCGGGCTCGATGCGCCGCTCACCGCCGACCTGCGCGGCCGGGCCGGGCGCCAGCTGGTGCATCTCGAGAGCGCCGATGCCGGAGCGCTGTTCCGTTTCACCGACATGTACCCTCGCATTGCCGGCGGCCGCATGGTGGTCGACATGGAGCCGCCGAGCGGCGACCAGACCCCCAAGGAGGGACGGCTCGATATCAGCGAGTTTGCGGTGCGCGGCGAATCCGCGCTCGACCGCGTCGCCTCCACCAGCGTGCCGTCCGACTTCTCAGCCTACCGCGGCGGACCGGGGCGCAACCAGGGCGTCGAGTTCAGCCGCATGCGCGTCGACTTCACCCGCTCGCCCGGCCGGCTGTCGATCCGGGAAGGCAACGTCTTTGGCACGGCGGTGTGCGCCACCATGGACGGCCAGATCGACTTCCTGCGCGATGATGTGCGCCTGCGCGGCACGTTCATTCCGGCCTGCGCGCTCAACAACATCCCGTCGCAGATTCCCGTGCTCGGCATGTTCCTCGGCGGGCCGAAGGAAGGTCTGCTCGGCGTCACCTATGAGGTGGTCGGGCCGCCCGGCGGCATGGTGTTGCGGGTCAATCCGATGTCGGTGGTGGCGCCCGGATTCCTGCGCCAGATTTTCCAGTTCCGCCACGACGACGTCGTCACCGGCCAGACCGGGCGGTAATCGCTCCCTACGGTGGGTTGAGGCGCGTGCTCACGCCGGCGGCCGAGTCCGCGGCGTCGCGCGCCGAAACCCACCGTCCCCCGTGCATTTGCTGGTGGGTTTCGGCGCGATATGCAGCGGTTGCATTGGCAAGCCGAGCGTCGCGCCTCAACCCACCCTACGGAGCAGGCTTCAGCAACACGTGGCGCTTGCGCCCGCGCGACAGCTTGATCACGCCCGCGGCCGGGAGATGGGCGAGGGTGAGCACCATGCGCTCGTCGCTGACAGCCGCGTCGTTCACGCGCAGGCCGCCGGCCTGGATCTGGCGGCGCGCCTCGCTGGTCGACGTCACCAGGCCGGCCAGGACGAATGCCTTCAGCACGCCCAGGCCGGCGGCGAGTTCGGCGCGCGGCACCTCGACCGACGGCAGCGTCTCGGCCACATCGCCTTCCTCGAAGGTGCGGCGGGCGGTCTCGGCGGCCTTGTCGGCTTCCTGGCGGCCGTGCAGCAGCGCGGTGGCCTCGGTGGCGAGAATCTTTTTCGCCTCGTTGAGCTCCTGGGCTTCGAGCGCGGCCAGCCGCTCGACCTCCTCGAGCGGCAGGATGGTGAACAGTTTGAGGAACCGCGCCACGTCGGCATCCTCGGTGTTGCGCCAGTACTGCCAGTAGTCGTACGGGCTCACCATGTCGGCATCGAGCCACACGGCGCCGGCGGCAGTCTTGCCCATCTTGGCGCCCGACGACGTGGTGATGAGCGGCGAAGTGAGCGCAAACAGCTGCGTGTTCAGCATGCGCCGGCCGAGATCGATGCCGTTGACGATGTTGCCCCACTGGTCGGAGCCGCCCATCTGCAGCACGCAGCCGTGGCGCCTGCTCAGCTCGACGAAATCGTAAGCCTGGAGGATCATGTAGTTGAACTCCAGGAACGACAGCTCTTGCTGGCGGTCGAGCCGGAGCTTCACCGAGTCGAACGACAGCATGCGGTTGACGGAAAAATGCCGGCCGACGTCGCGCAGGAAATCGATGTATTTGAGCGCGTTCAGCCACTCGGCGTTGTTCGACATGATGGCGCCGTCGTCGCCGAAGGTGAGAAAGCGCGAGAACACCGCCTTGATGCGCGCAAGATTCGCGTCGATGTCCTCGTCGCTCAGGATTTTCCGGCTTTCGTCCTTGCCGGACGGATCGCCCACCCGCGTGGTGCCGCCGCCCATCAGGGCGATCGGCCGGTGACCGGTCTGCTGCAGCCAGTACAGCATCATGATCTGCAGGAGACTGCCCACATGCAGCGACGGCGCCGTGCAGTCGAAGCCGATATAGGCGGTGATGCACTGCGTCCGTGCAAGGTCGTCGAGCACGGCTGGCTCCGACACCTGATGGATGAAGCCGCGGCTCGCCAGCACGTTGAGAAAATCAGACTTGTAGTCGGACATGGGCTGATGTGGTGAATGGTTCGCCGGTGGTGTAACAGGTCCGGCCAGCGATTTGAACCTGGAGCGCAGGGGCATGCAGGGCTTGCGCGCCATCGGCCTGATGAGCGGAACGTCGCTCGACGGCATCGACGCGGCCGTGCTCGAGACCGACGGGACCGCCGTCCTTCGCTTCGGGCCGACCGGCTACCGCCCCTATGGCGAAGCGGAGCGCGCGTGCCTGCGCCAGGCACTGGCCGAGGCGGTGCAGTTGAGCGACCGCACCGCCCGTCCGGGAGTGCTTGGCGAGGCCGAGCAGCTGGTGACGCGGCTGCACGGCGACGCGGTCGAGGCGCTCCTTGCCGCGCACGGGATCGCACGATCGGCAATCGACGTGATCGGCTTCCATGGCCAGACCCTGCTGCACCGTCCGCCGCAGCGGCTGACGGTGCAGATCGGGGACGGCGCGGCGCTGGCGGAGCGGCTTGGCGTGCCGGTGGTGTTCGATTTCCGCGCCGCCGACGTGGCGGCGGGCGGGCAGGGGGCGCCGCTGGTGCCGGTCTATCATGCCGCCCTGGTGCGCGGGCTTGACCTGCCGCGGCCGGTGGCCGTGCTCAATATCGGCGGTGTCGCCAATGTCACCTGGTGCGACGACGACGGCGATCCGATGGCCTGCGACACCGGGCCGGGCAACGCGCTCATCGACGATTTCGTGCGCGCACGGACCGGACAGGCGTTCGATCGGGACGGCGCGCTGGCAGCCGACGGCACGGCCGATCGCGCCTTCGTGGAACGCGCGCTGAACGATCCGTTCTTTGCTGTCCCACCGCCGAAATCGCTCGACCGCAATGCGTTCGCGCCGATCGCCGAACAGCTTGCAGATGCATCGGTTGCCGACGGGACGGCGACATTGGCGGCGCTGACCGCGGCGGCGGTCGCCCGCGTCGTGCGCCATCTGCCGCGACCGCCGCGCGCCTGGATCGTCGCCGGAGGCGGCGCGCGCAACGGTACCCTGATGCGCATGCTGGCCCAGGATCTGGCGCCGGCCAGCGTCGAGACCGCCGACGCCGCCGGCTGGTCGGCGGATGCGCTCGAGGCGCAGGCCTTTGCTTATCTGGCCGTGAGGACGCTGAAAGGTTTGCCGATCACGTTCCCGACCACCACCGGCGTGGCGCGGCCGCTCGCGGGCGGGGTGGTGGCGAGGCCGGGCGTGGTTCCCCGCACGGAGTCGCGCCTGTCATAAGAGCGGCGCGGCCGCAGCGTTTCAAGCGGCGGGTGTTGAACGAACGTCGCAGACCACCTGCGGACCGATCTGGCGTTGCAGAAACTGATTGACCACGTCGCGGAAGACGCGGCCTTTCAATCCGTCATTGCGGAACGGAGTGCACGCCACGTACTGCCCGTCTATGCGGGCAAAATGTACGACGATATCGCCCGACTCGGCATCACAGAGCACGTACCAGGGCTCGCCCTCGTCGGTGATGCCACCGGCGCTTTCCAGGCAGAGGCCGGACTGCCAAAGAATCTTCGTTGCGCGGTGGAGATGGGCCAGTTCGTGATCGGACCATCCGTACTGACGCGCAAATGCCTCGGCCGAAGACTGCGAGCTTCCAGTCACCGGTAAAGGGCCCCGCACCCGTGCATCCACTGGATGCATCCTCCCCGGGCAAATCCGGGATGTTATAACTTCAAGTTCGCCTCATAATTGCATCTTATGGGAAAAACCACAAGAAGAATCTCCGTCCATCTTTGCACAACAGACGGAAGTGGCTGTCAAAAGGCAAAAGCTGGAAAAATCGTGTCGCGGGCCTTCATGCATTCGGCATGCCAAACGCCACCGATCGCGCTCAATCGGTGGTAACCGGGCGTTTTGCGCGCCGCGAGCGCGCTACGGGTGCTGACCGGCCGTCGCTCAGGGTCGGCAGCTCCGAGCGGCGCGTGTTTCCGAAGACAATGCTGTAAGTCATTGGGTCGTAATAGTACATGAGCTCTCGCACGAACTCGCGCGGCTCCACGCCGAGGGCATTGGCCCACGCCAGATAGCGGTCCGGCGGAATACGGCCGCGACCGGTCTCCAGTTGGGATATGAACGTGTAATATTCGGCGCCGACTTTTTCCGCGAGCTCACGCTGGGAAAGCCCGCGTCTTTCACGCAGTTCGCGCAGCCAGCACCCGGCCTGGGCGCGCAATTTCCGTGTGAGCGTGGCGCTCCGACGCTGACTGTGCATCCGCGGTTTACCCCCCTTGATCTTTTCTCGCCCACCGATGATCAGGCGACACGTGGCAACCGAAAACCGCTCGCTTCGTGGCCATCACGATCTATTATGGCTCATTCGGGCGCGCGTTACGGCCCCGTGACCCTCTACTCAATTTTTTTTCGTGAACTCAAACCCCAGCCGTCGCACCCGGGAAGCCGCAATGCGTTGCCCACCCCGTGTTGTCCGCTTCCCGTGGCGCAACCTGGGAACGATACGAAGCTTGCGATTAGAATGCAACTAGGGTGCGGGGGCGGCAAGAGCCTCTCTCGTATGGGCGTCATGGCGCATCGGCATGACGCGGCCCTCGCGAGACAGTTGGTCGCAACGCATGGTGCCGCCCGCGGTGAATTCGGGCGTGACGGCTCAGGCCAGCGGCTTCAACTTTCGTGGCGTCACGCCACTGCGGACATCGGTGGGAGGGAAGGGGATTCGCGCCTGCAC
>DATFWC010000616.1:0-2604 GCA_035259885.1 Xanthobacteraceae bacterium | reverse complement strand
CCCTGCTTCACCGAATGCATCAGGATGTCGAAGAAGGCCGGCGCCCGCGCGGCATCGCTCGGCAGGCCGCGGTCCTTGAGGAACTGCGCCAGCGCGGTCTCGGTCTTCTTGCCTTCGATGCCGTCGATCGGGTTGGCGTCGTAGCCGCCGAGGACGAGAAGCCGCTGGATGCCGGCCAGGCGCGCCTGCTCGGGCGTGTAGTCGTCTTCCTCGCTGAGGCTGGCGGTGAGACCCTGCTCGCTCTCGGTCGGCTTCACCTCGGTGAAACGGACGAGCCGCTGCTCCGGCTTGGTGCAGTGGCGCGCGCCGGCGATGAGGAAGGTCCCTTCGGCGATGCACAAGTCCGCGTGGCCGGCCTGCGCGGTGGGCAGGGCGCCATAGACCGGCATAGCGCGGGCATGGACATAGACGCGCTCGGCCTCGATCTTGCCCTGCATCACCGGGCGGCATTGGCCGGGGTCGAGGCGGAACCAGCCGCGGGTGGCGGCCGAGCCCTTGTCCTCGATGCCGATCGCCGCCTCGACCACATAGCTCGCGCGGTTGCACAATTGCAGGTCGGCGCGGGCTGGCCCGACCAGGAGCGCCAGGGCGGCCAATCCCATATGGAGCGACGCGATTCGCATCGGCGCAGATGTGCGCGCGAATCAGCGGTGAATCAATGTCCCGGCGCCATGGTCGGTGAGAAGCTCCAGCAGGACGGCGTGCGGTACCTTGCCGTCGAGGATGACGACGCCTTCGACGCCGAGATCCAGCGCGTCGATGCAGGTCTCGACCTTGGGGATCATGCCGCCCGAGATGGTGCCGTCGGCAATGAGGTGGCGGGCCTGGTCGACCGACATGTCCTGGATCAGCTGCTTCGACTTGTCGAGCACGCCCGGCACGTCGGTGAGGAAGATCAGCCGCTTGGCCTTGAGAGCGCCGGCGATGGCGCCGGCAAAGGTGTCGGCATTGACGTTATAGGTCATGCTGTCGGGGCCGCTGGCGATCGGTGCCAGCACCGGAATGATCTCGCGCCCGAGAATCTGGGTCAGCACCGTGACGTCGACCTTTTCGGGTTCGCCAACGAAGCCCAAGTCGACGATGCGCTCGATGGCCGATTGCGGATCCACCATGGTGCGGCTGAGCTTGCGCGCGCGCACCAGGTTGCCGTCCTTGCCGGTGAGCCCGATCGCCTTGCCGCCAGCTCCATTGATGAAGCCGACGAGCTGCTTGTTGATCGAGCCGGCCAACACCATCTCGACCACCTCGACCGTATTGGCGTCGGTGATGCGCAGGCCGTCGGCGAACTGCGAGCGGATGCCGAGCCGCTCCAGCATGGCGCCGATCTGCGGACCGCCGCCATGCACCACCACCGGGTTGATGGCGAGCTGCTCGAGCAGCACGATGTCGCGCGCGAAATCGCGCGCCATCTGCTCCTCGCCCATGGCGTGGCCGCCGTATTTCACCACCACGGTCTCCTCGTCATATTGCTGCATGTGGGGCAGCGCTTCCGAGAGGATCCGGGCCTTGTCGAAGGGCGAGACGTCCATGCGGTCCTGGCTTCGTTATGGCGTGGCGCGCGCACGCGGGCGCCGTGTTCTAGCCGCCGGCATGTGCAAACGAAAGAGGCTCAGGCATGCTCGGTCAACAGCCGCTCGACCGCCGCCCGCAGTTCGGGAATGCCGCTGCCGGTGCGCGCCGACGTGACCAGGACCTCCGGATAGGCGGCGGCATGTTTTTGCAGCGCCGCCCGGGTTTCGGCGACGCGCGCGCCGAGCTCCGCCGCCTTCGCCTGATCGGCCTTGGTGAGCACCACCTGGTAGCTCACCGCTGCCTGATCGAGCGTCGCAAGCACGGGATGATCGGTGTCCTTGAGGCCGTGGCGCGCGTCGATGAGCAGGTAGACGCGCGCGAGGTTTTGGCGGCCGCGCAGGAAGGCGTGAATCAGATCCGTCCACGCCTTCACCTTGCTCTTGGCCGTGGCGGCATAGCCGTAGCCCGGCATGTCGACCAGCGTCATGCGGTCGCCCGCGAAGAAGATCAGCTCCTGGGTGCGGCCCGGCGTATGCGACGTGCGCGCAAGGCTCTTGCGGCCGGTGAGCGCGTTGATCAGGCTCGACTTGCCGACATTGGAGCGGCCCGCAAAGGCGATCTCGATCCCCTGCATGGGCGGCAGCACGGCCCAGGTGCCGGCCGCCGCCACGAAGCGCCAGTCGCCGGCGAATAGTTTTCGGCCGCTTTCGATCTCGTCGGCGGTAAAGTCAGGCATGCGCCGTGTTGTAGCAGCGTTGTCGCCTCACTGCGCTACTGAGCTCGGGTGGCCAGCTTGCTCATCCCTCCCCTGAAAGAGGAGGGTGGTCGGCCGAAGGCCGACCGGGTGGGGTTACTTCTATGCATGATTGCGACTGTTGACTCCCCCCGGCCTCGCTGCGCTCAGCCACCCTCCCCTTTCAGGGGAGGGATGAGCAAGCTGGCCACCGGAGCTCAGTAGCGCAGTAAGGCGACAACGCTGCTACAACACGGCGCATGCCTGACTTTACCGCCGACGAGATCGAAAGCGGCCGAAAACTATTCGCCGGCGACTGGCGCTTCGTGGCGGCGGCCGGCACCTGGGCCGTGCTGCCG
>DATFWC010000615.1:0-4575 GCA_035259885.1 Xanthobacteraceae bacterium | reverse complement strand
CCGCGGATATAGAGGAGGCCGTTGATGGAACTGGATCCGCCCAGCACCTTGCCGCGCGGCTGGATGATCCGGCGATCATTGAGCTCGGGCTCCGGCTCCGAACTGTACAGCCAGTTGACCTTGGCGTTGGCGAACAGCTTTCCGTAGCCGAGCGGGATGTGAATCCAGATGTTGCGATCCTCGCCGCCGGCTTCGAGGAGAAGCACGCGATGGCGACCCGATGCGGTCAGGCGATGCGCGAGCACGCAGCCGGCGCTGCCGGCGCCGACGATGATGTAGTCGAACGCTTCCGTCGGCCCTTTCACGGATCTCGCCCTCCCAAGCTGCACGGCCTTTGCCGCCGATCTTGAGAGCAGGCGGGCGCGATGTTCAAGGCCTTATGCTGTGCCGGCCTTGCGCGCGATCGTAGCCCGGATGAGCGAAGCGAAATCCGGGGACGTCCTGTCCACCGGCCACAAGCAGCAGAACGGCCGTTCCCGCATATCGCTTCGCTCATGCGGGCTACGGAGACGGAGCCCGTTGTCGGCTCGCGGCGCTTGACCTAGCCTTGGGTCGGGAAAAAACGCGCAGAGGGTCCAATGCCTGCCTGGCGTATCGGGATGACGCTGGCGCTGGTGGTCGTCAGCCTGTCGGCGCTGCCGGCGCCGGCGGCGGAGTATTACGCCGGCAAGACCATCGACTTCATCGTCGGCACGCCGCCCGGCGGCGGCTACGACATCTATGCCCGCGCGGTCGCGCGCCACATGCCGCGCCACATCCCGGGCCAGCCCACGATCGTGGTCAAGAACATGCCGGGCGCCGGCAGCGCCAAGGCGGCGCAGTTCATCAGCATGATCGCCCCCAAGGACGGCACCTCCGTCGCGGCCATCATGCCGGGCGCCATCATGGGGCCCCTGCTCGACGAGCGCGCCGACGCCCTGTTCGATCCGACCAAGGTGCTCTACGTCGGCACCGCCAACAGCGGCACGCGCGTATGCGTGACGCTCAAGGGATCGAACATCAAGACCTTTGACGATGCGCTGAAGCAGAAGGCGACGTTCGGCGGCGTCTCGACCAACGACTCGACGCAGGAATACGGCTACCTCCACAAGAAGACGTCCGGCGCGCAGTACGACGTCGTGTCGGGCTATCGCGGCACGCCGGACATCGCGCTGGCGATCGAGCGCGGCGAGCTCGACGGCGTGTGCGGCTGGGACTGGTCGAGCCTCAAGGCGCAAAAACCCGACTGGCTGCGCGACAACCGCCTCAATGTGCTGCTGCAAGTCAGCCTCGATCCCCATCCCGAGCTGACCCGCATGGGCGTGCCAACGGTGTGGCAGTACGTGAAGAACGACGACGACCGCAAAGTGGTGGAGTTGGTGATCAGCCAGACCGTGTTCCACCGGTCCTATATCGCGCCGCCCGGGACGCCGCAGGAGCAGCTCGAAACCTTGCGCGCCGCCTTCGACGCCACCGTGCAGGACAGGGACTTCCTCGAGGACGCCGAGAAGATGCGCATCGACATCGCGCCGCTGTCGGGCGCCAAGGTGCAGGACGTGGTGGCGAAGCTCTATGCCACGCCCAGGGACATCGTCGAGCGGGCGCGCGCCGCCATCAGGCCTTAAGGAGTGAGTGCCATGGTTTCGCTTTACATGGTCGGCACGAGGACCGGGAGCAGATCGTCGAGCGTGACGGTCGAGGCCGAGGATGCGCTGATCGCGGCGTTGAAGGTGAAGCAGAGCAACCCGGCTGCAGCGATCACTTACGTGCGCAAGCACAACGTACGGGGTGATCGGCGCCATCCGCACCGAGACGTGGCCAAGAGCGAAGAGTGACAGCAGCGCAAATGCAGGGACGCCCTACCTGGACGCAACTGCTCGCGCGCGGCGAGCCGCTGCTGCTGCCGGTCGCGCATGACGCGCTGAGCGCGCGGCTGATCGAGCGCGCCGGATTTTCCGCCTATTCGATCGGCGGCTTTCCCCTCATCGGCGCGCGCCATGCGCTACCCGACATCGGGCTCGCCGGCTTCGGCGAGATGAGCGCGGGCGTGCGCGACATTCTTGCGGCTAGCCGCCTGCCAGTGCTGGTCGACGGCGACGACGGCTATGGCGACGTGAAGAACGTCGTGAACACCGTGCGGACCTACGAGGCGATGGGCGTGGCGGCGCTGTTCATCGAGGACCAGCGCGCGCCCAAGCGCTGCGGCCACATGGCCGGCAAGGACGTGGTCGAGGCGCCCGTCATGGCGGCCAAGATCCGCGCCGCCGCGGCGGAACGGCGCGAGCTGTTCCTCATTGCCCGCACGGACGCGCGCGCCGTGCACGGACTCGACGACGCGCTGCGCCGCGCCGAGCTCTACCTGAAATCCGGCGCCGATGGCGTGTTCGTGGAGGCGCCGCAGAGCATCGACGAACTCGCCCGCATCGGCCGCGCTTTCGACGGCGTGCCGCAGATCGCCAACATGCTGGAAGGCGGACGCACGCCGATCCTGCCGCCGGCCGAATTGTTCCGGCTGGGCTTCGCCATGATCGCCTACCCGACCACGCTGATCTTCCGCGTGGCCCGCACCATGGAGAAGGCGCTGACCGACCTCAAGCGCGGCACGCTCGCGAGCAAGATCGCACACGAGGGCGTCGACTTCGAGACGTTCAAGGACATCACGGGCTTCGCCTACTGGGCGGAGGTGGAGCAACGCCGGGAGGGGACGACAAATGGTCAGCCCGAATAGTGGTTTCCCACCGCCGTGACGCCGCCGTCGACCGGGATGACGGCACCGGTGATGAAGGACGCCATGGGCGAGGCGAGGAACAATGCCAGGTCGGCGACCTCCTCCTTGCGGCCGAAGCGCCCCAGCGGCACGGAACGGCGCACATTGGCCTCGGCCTCCTGTGTCGGCGCCAGCCGCCGCATGCCTTCGGTGCCGGCGATCGGTCCGGGAATGATGGCGTTGACGCGGATGCCGTCGGCCGCCCATTCGAGTGCGACGACGCGCATCAGCATGTCAGCGCCGGCCTTGGCGGCACACACATGCGATTGCAGCGCCCGTGCGTGTACGGCCTGCGGCGCCGAGATCATGATGACGGCCGCGCCGGGTTTCTTCAGATGGGCGTGCGCGGCCTTGAGCACATGAAAGGCACCGATCAGATCGATGTCGACGACAGCCTTGAATCCGTTGGGCGACATGTCGAGCGCGCTGGCCGGAAAGTTGCCGGCCGCACCCGATACGAGAACATCGAACTCGCCGATCGCGTCGCGGGCGGCGGCAAGCGCCGCGCTCACGGCATCGTACTTTCGCACGTCGGCCGCATAGCCGGTCACCGCAGTGCCATGGCGCCGCAACGACGCCAGCGCCGCATCGACCTTGTCCTGCGCGCGGCTCATCACCGCGACGCTGGCCCCATTCGCCGCGAACGCGTCAGCAATCGCCAGATTGATGCCGCTCGTTCCGCCGGCCACGAACACGGTCTGCCGATCGAAGCGCAAAGTCGACATGCGGTCCCTCCCCTCGCGTTCATTGCAAGCGGTCAAATTCGCTGGTAGCGAATTTTAACAAGCTCAGGGCGCCTGGGGGCCAACGGAGTTCAGCGAGATGAGCTGCTGGCGTGCCGTCGCTGTCGTCGTTCTTGGCGTCCTGGCCGCGACGCCGGCCGCCGCCCAGGACAAGCCGGAGCTTGGCAAGGTGCGGCTGGCGGTCGGCGGCAAGCCAGCGCTGTTCTACCTGCCGCTCACCGTGACGGAGCGGCTCGGCCTGTTCCGGGAGCAGGGTTTGGAGGTGGAGATCTCCGACTTCCCCGGCGGCGCCCGCGCGCTGCAGGCGCTGATGGGCGGCAGCGCCGACGTGGTCACCGGCGCGTTCGACCACACCATCCAGATGCAGGCGAAGAATCAGCCGGTGGTCGGCGTGGTGCAGCTCGGCCGCTTTCCCGGCTACGTGCTGGGCGTGCTGGCCGGAAAATCCTACGCCGCGCCGAAGGACCTCAAGGGCATGAAGATCGGCGTCACGGCGCCGGGCTCGAGCACGCATTTCATGGCGCAGTACGTCATGGTGCGGAACGGGCTCAAGCGCGACGATGCCTCGTTCGTCGGCGTCGGCGCCGCGGCGAGCGCGGTGGCCGCCGTGAAGCGTGGCGAGATCGACGCCATCGTCAATGTCGATCCGGTGATCGCCGTCCTGGAGAGCCAGCACCTGATCCGGATCGTGGCCGACACCCGCAGCGAAGCCGGCACGCGCGAGATTTACGGCGGGCCATATCCGGCGGCGACGCTCTATGCATCGCCCGCCTTCGTGGCAAAAAATCCGCGCACCATGCAGGCGTTGGCCAATGCCTTCGTGCGCGGGCTGACGTGGATGAAAAGTCATTCGGCCGACGAGATCGCCGCCGTCATGCCGGAAGACTACGCGCTCGGCGACAAGGCGCTGTACGTCCAGTCGATCAAGAACAGCCTGCCGATGTATTCGTCCGACGGGCGGTTCAGCCGCGACGGCGCCGAGACTGCCGCAAGGGTGCTGAAGGAGTTCGACGCCGAGGTGAGCGGGGCTCGCATCGACGTCACCGCGACCTACACGGACGCGTTCGTCGAGAAGGCCCGCTGACG
>DATFWC010000614.1:0-17203 GCA_035259885.1 Xanthobacteraceae bacterium | reverse complement strand
TCATCGCCCAGGAGATCCGCGCCACCGGCGCGAAGACGGTCGGGCTGGTGGGGGCGAACAGCGCCTATCACGGCCTGATGGGGCGGCTGAAGTCGCAGCTGGCCGGGCTCACCGTGGTGGACGCGACGCCGGCGATCGATGGCGCCAAGGCGATCAAGAGCGAGGAGGAGATTTCTTTGATCCGCCGCACCGCGACAGTGCAGGACGAGGTGCTGGCCAAGGCGCGCGAGTTCATCCGCCCGGGGATGCGGGATTTCGAGGTCATGGCCTATGCGCAATATGTCGGCCATACGCTGGGCAGCGAGACCGGCTACATGCTCGGCTCGTCGGCGCCGCCGGGCGAGCCGGCCACGCTGCGCCTGCGGCCGCAGCAGGGCCGCAAGATCCAGAAGGGCGACGTGGTGCTGGTGCAGGTCGAGACCAGCGGGCCGGGCGGGTATTTTGCCCACGTGGCGCGCTTCTTCGTGCTGGGAAAGGTGCCGGCCGACCTCAAGCGCGCCTTCGACGGCATGGTGACAGCGCAGGACTACACGCTCGGCCTGATGCACAACGGCGCGCGCTGCCGCGACGTGTTCGCTGGCTACAACGCCTTCATGCGCGGCTGCGGCTGGCCGGACGAGACGCGCCTGCACTGCCACAGCCAGGGCTACGAGTCGGTCGAGCGCCCGCTCATCCGCCACGACGAGAGCATGACCATCGAGCCGGGCATGAACATCGGCATTCACCCGAGCGTGCTGACCAAGACGCTGTTCGCCACCGTGTGCGACAATTTCCTCACCCGCCGCGACGGTCCGCCCGAGCGCCTGCACAAGACGCCGCGCGAGATTTTCGAGATTTGAATATCCGCACGGCCGGATGAGCAGCACATGCGAGGCGGCGCCACTTGCGCCACCTCTCCCCGGCGGGGAGAGGTCGACTTGCGAGCGTAGCGAAGCAAGTCGGGTGAGGGGGCAAGGGCTTATCGAGACTCACTTGCCCCCTCACCCCGACCCTCTCCCCGCCGGGGAGAGGGAGCGCGCCGGGCAAGCGGCATGTTGGGCGTGCTATTCCGCCGCCGCGGAGTGAACGGGCGGAGCCTGCGCGGGCGCGGCATGCGCCGGCGCCTTGTCCTCGTCGCCGGGGCCGACGAAGCGGCCGAACACGCGCCAGATGAGCTGGCCGAGGTCGTCCATCAAGGCGAAGAAGGCGGGCACGAACAGGAGCGACAGGAAGGTGGAGACGAGCAGGCCGCCGATGACCGCGATGGCCATGGGCGAGCGCGCGTCGCCGCCGGCGCCCAGCGCCAGCGCGCTCGGCACCATGCCGGCCACCATGGCGATGGTGGTCATCACGATCGGCCGCGCCCGCTTGCGCCCGGAGTCGATGAGCGCGGAGGTGCGATCGACGCCGCGCTGAATCGCCTCCAGGGCGAAGTCGACCAGCATGATGGCGTTCTTGGTCACGATGCCCATCAGCATCAGGATGCCGATCACCACGACTGCGCTCAACGGCTTGCCGGTGATGATCAGCGCCAGGATGGCGCCGCCGATGGAGAGCGGCAGCGAGAACAGGATGGTGATCGGCTGCAGGAAGCTGCCGAACAGGACGACGAGCACGGCATAGACCATGATCAGGCCGTCGCGCATGGCCGAGCCGAAGTCGTGGAACAGCTCCTCCTGCAGCTCGGCATCGCCCGCCTCGCGGACGTTGATGCCAGGCGGCAGGTTCTTCATCACCGGCAGCGCCTTCACGGCGGCGCGGGCTTCGCTCAGCGCCGCGTCGCCGACCAGATCGGCCTCGACCGTGGCCTGGCGCTCGCGGTCGTAGCGCACGATGTTGATCGGCCCCTGGCCAAGCTGGATGTCGCTGATGGCGTTGAGCGGCACGCCGCCGCCGCGCGGCGTCGGCACCTTGAGCTGCTCCAGCACCTGGCGGTCGGCGCGCGCGCTCTCCTCGAGCAGGACCCGGATCGGCACCAGGCGGTCGCCGGCATTGAACTTGGCGAGCGCCTGGCTGACGTCGCCGATGGTGGCGACGCGGATGGTCTCCGACAGGCTCTCGGTCGAGATGCCCAGGCGGCCCGCGAGATCCAGGCGCGGACGCACGCGCAGCTCCGGCCGGTCGAGGGCGGCGGCGGACACCACGTTGGCGATGAGCGGGATGCGCCGCATCTGAGTGGCAAGCTCGGAGGCGACGTTGCCGACCGTGACGCTGTCGGCACCGGTGACCACGAAAGTGACGGCGCGCTTGCCGTTCTCGTCGAGGAACCAGTAGCGGATGTCGGGAATGTCGGCGAGGTCGCCGCTGATCTCCAGCTCGAGCTGGCGGGTCGAGACCTGGCGTTCCGACTTGGGCACATAGTTGATGGTGAGCGCGGCCTTGCGTACCTCGGCGGTGGCCGGCGGGATGCGCCCGCCGTCGACGAACACGCTCTTGATCTCGCGGCGGTTGCGCAGGCGCCGGACGATCTGCTCGGTGACGTTCTCGGTGTCGGAGAGCTGCGAGCCGGAGGGCAGCTCGATGGCGAGCAGCGAGCGCCCGGTGTCCTGGGCAGGCAGGAAACCCGAAGGCAGCAGGCGCAGGCTCAGGATCGACAGCACGAACAACGCGATGCCGATCACGACCGTGAGGTAGTGGTGGCGCACCGACCAGCTCACCAGCCGCGTGTAGGTCTTCATCACGCGCCCGTCTTCCTTCTCGGCGTGCACGTGCGGCTTCATGAAGTAGGCGGCCAGCATCGGCGTGATCAGGCGCGCGCACAGGAGCGAGAACAGCACCTGGATCGACACCGTGAGGCCGAACTGCTTGAAGAACTGGCCCGGCAGCGAGGTCATGAAGCTCGCCGGCGCGAATACCGCACAGATGGTCAGGCTGATGGCGATGACGGCCAGGCCGATTTCGTCGGCGGCCTCGAGCGCCGCCTGATAGGGCGATTTGCCCATGCGGATATGGCGAACGATGTTCTCGATCTCGACGATGGCATCGTCGACCAGGATGCCGGTGGAGAGCGTGATAGCGAGCAGGCTCACCATGTTGAGCGAGAAGCCAAGCATTTCCATGGCCCAGAACGAGGGCAGGATCGACAGCGGCAGCGTGATGGCGGCAATGACGGTGGCGCGCAGATCACGCAGGAACAGGAGCACGACGATGACGGCGAGCGCGGCGCCCTCGTACAGCGTGTGCATGGCGGAGTCGTAGCTGCCGACCGTGTGGGTGACCGACGAATCGATCAGCTTGAGCTCGACGTCGGGATACTGGCTCTTGAGGTTGTTGATGCGGGCGGCGACCGCCTCGGCCACGGCGACGTCGCTGGCGCCCTTGGAGCGCAGGATCGAGAAGCCCACCACCGGCTCGCCGTCGGCGCGCGCGAAGGTGCGCGGTTCGGCGATGGTGTCGGTGACGGTGCCGAGATCGTCGAGCCGCACCTGGCCGCCCATGGGCAGTGTGATGCGGGTGGCGGCGAGCCCGGACAGCGTCTTGGCGCCGGCGAGCGTGCGGATCGACTGGTCGCGGCCGCCGATCTCGGTGCGGCCGCCGGCGAGATCGACGACGGTGCCGCGCAGGCGGCGGCTGACGTCGAGTGCGGTCAAGCCCACCGCCTGCAGCCGGTCGGGATCGAGGCCGACGCGGATCTCGCGCTCGACCCCGCCGATGCGCTCGACGCGGCCGACGCCGCGCACGCCCTGCAGGGCGCGCTTGACCACGTCGTCGACGAAATAGGAGAGCTGCTCCGGCGTCTTGCCAGGCGAGATCGCCGCATAGGTGAGGATCGGCAGGCCGACGACGTCGACGCGTTGGATCAGCGGCTCGTTGATGCCGCTCGGCAGATTGCCGCGCACGCGCGTGATGGCGTCCTTGATGTCGTTGAGGGCGCGGTCGGTGTCGGTGTCGAGGCGGAACTGGACCGTCGTGTTGGAGATGCCGTCGGTGACCACCGACAGGATGTGGCGCACACCCTCGACGCCCGACACCGCGTCCTCGACCGTCTTGGTTACCTGCGACTCGAGCTCGGCCGGCGCGGCGCCGAACTGCGTGATGGTGACCGAGATGACCGGGATGTCGACGTTGGGCAGGCGCGTGATCGGCAGCCTGTTGAACGACACCCAACCGAGGAACATGACGACGATCGCCATCACGATCGCAGGCAGCGGCTGGCGGATCGACCATGCCGATACGTTGAGGGCCATCCAAGTCTCCCGCGCCGGCCCGCCGGCCGGCGTCGCGCAGGGCGCCTGCTCGTCATAAGGCAAAGCCGCCGCCGGCATCAAGCGCACGTTGGCGGCGAACCTGCGGTCACACGGTCGCCCCACTTTCGATTGCCGGCCGCTATGCGGCGGGCGCGACGCGACGCGATTGCGCCAGCAGCCTTGTGCAAAACGTAAACCTTTGTCGGCGTAGATAGCGGTCGAACCGGACCGCGGATCTGTACATGCGCCTGGGCTGGATACTTCTGGCTGTGCTCGCCGCGGCGGCGCCGGCAGCGGCCGCGGCGCCAGCGGCGGTGCGCGACGTCACCGCTTCGGCGGCCTACTGGCGCGACGTCTGTGCCGGACAGCGCGCCGACTTGAGCCGCGCCGAGCAGGCCGACATGTGCGGGCTCTACCTGTCGTCGTTCCACGACGCCGCCGACGAATATGCCGAGGCCGGGCTGAAACTGTTCTGCCCGCCCGACGCGATCTCGGCCGAGACGATGCGGCGCCATTTCCTCGCCTACATGGCGGAGCTGCCCGAGACGGCCGAGTTCTTTCCCGCCGGCCGCGCGTTGGCGCAGGCGCTGATGCGAACCTATCCCTGCCCGCCCGCACGCTGAATGCGGCAACGTTCGAACAGCAGAAAGTTAGACGAACCTTAATCGAGAGGTCGTCGGCGCCGCGCTCGCGTCAGCCGCAATACTCGTCGCGGCACAACCCGACGGAGGCCGGACCCATGAGCTGGCAGATGATCGCTCCCGCCCCGAGGAACAGCGCAGCCAATTCGGCATAGAGAAAGCAGATTTGCGCCAGCATAACCCACCCTGGACCGTCGCGCTGCGTTGTCAGGTTCCCCACCGAACCTTATCCCCCGAGCCGGTTAATCAATTGTAACGATTTTGCCGCCAATTGGGCACGGAGCGTTATCTGCGGCTACGCTACACAGGAAGCGCCGGCGCGCGGCGGCAAGCAGCAATACGCAGCACTGGCGCACACTTGTAATTAATGTCTGTCTATCAGTTTGTCGTCTTGGTCGAGGTCGGCGCCCGAAGTTGGATATCATGACTGATGGACTGAGCCGGGGCTCTGAGCTCAGCATGGCGGAGATCTCGCCATGACCCTGAGCACCGAGCAGCATTACCTCGACGTCCGCACGCCGCTCTGCTTTGTCGTCGACAAGGAGGAGAGCCACCGGCACTTCGTGTCGCTGGCGCTGCAGAGCTACGGCATCGAGACGGCGCTGTTCGCCAAGCCGCACAGCCTGCGCGAGGGGCTGTCGCGCCGGACCCCCGACCTGGTGCTGCTCGACGTGCCGGCTACCGCCAGCGACGCCATGGACGCCGTCAAGGCGCTGGCGGAGCGCTCCTATCGCGGGCCGGTGCAGCTGATGAGCGCCGGCGGCGCGGCCGACAGCGAGAGCGTGGCGCAGTTCGGCCAGCGCAGTTCCCTGCGCATGCTGGCGGCGTTGCAGAAGCCGATCGACCGTTCCGTCATCCGCAAGGTGGTGCGGCAGCATCGGCTCGACGGCGCGCCGCCGAGCGCGGAACTGATCGGGCTCGAGGAGGCGCTGCGCAACGACTGGATCGAGTTCTGGTGCCAGCCCAAGATCGACCTGCGCAAGAAACAGCTGGCCGGCGTGGAAATCTTCGCCCGCGTGCGCCACCCGCAGCACGGCATCCTGCTGCCCGGCGCGTTCATGGAGAACGCCAGCGAGCAGAGCATGGTCGCTCTGGCGGAAAAATCCATCGTGCATGCGCTCAAGACCGGCCTGAACTTCTCCAAGATCGGAATCAGCTTCCGCGTGGCCGTCAACGTATCGATCGCGGCGCTGATGAAGCTGCCGGTGCGGTCGCTCGTGCGCGAGTATCGCCGCGAGGGCGACCACTGGCCGGGCCTCATCCTGGACGTCACCGAAGACCAGATCGCCAGCGATCTGCCGGCCTACCGCGAGTTCACCGCCGACGTGCGCGCCTGCGGCATCCGGCTGGCGATCGACGACTTCGGCCGCGGCTACCTGCCGCTGACGCGCATGAACGAGATCCCGTTCGCCGAGCTCAAGCTCGACCGCACCTTCGTGGCCGGCTGCTCCACCGACAAGCGCTACGCCGCGGTGTGCAAGACCGTGATCGATCTGGCGCACAATTTCGACGCCACGGCGGTGGCCGTCGGCATCGAGAAGCCGGCCGACGCTCACAGCCTGTTCCGCATGGGCTGCGACCTCGGCCAGGGCTACCTGTTCGCCCAGCCGATGGCGCAGGATCGCTTCCTGACGCTGCTGAAGCAGCGGGCCGAGATGAGCCGCAACCGTCCGCCTGGCGCGACGATCGCGCCCCTGGCGGCCGCCAGCTGAAACGCCTTAGGGTGGGCAAAGGCGCGCAAACGCTGCGTCGTCAACGGACGCCCACCCTGCGGAGCTGTTCGCCTTATTGGCTGTCCGACATCTTGCTGGCGATGGTGCGCACGGGCTTGCCATCGTAGTCGTAGATGAAGCTCGCCGCCTCGAAGAAACTGAACGGCACGCGCAGGCCGATCTCGCGCGCCTTCATGAAGCTGATGGCGATGTCCGGCGGCGACACCAGGCCGACCTTGAGGTCGCCCGCCCTGGCCTTGCCGCTGAGGATGTCGGAGCCGTAGATCGCCGCCAGGTGCGCATTGCTTTCGAAGCTGATGCCGATGCCGAGCACCGCGGTATCCGGTCCGGAGCGCACGATCTCCGGGATGACGCTGAGCACCGGCACGCGATCCGAGTTCTCGTTGATGGTGTGAATCTCGCGGAACACGGACGTGCTGCCGGTCACCCACAGCAGGCTCTTGTTGAGCTCGGGATCGCTCTTCCGCATCGTCGCGACCGCGTCGCGCACGATCGTCGCCAGCTCTTCGCGCGCCCGCGCCGGGTTCTGCACGGCGCCCCAGATGACCTGGATGCCACGCTGGCGGGCATAGTTGGCGATGGGCTCCGCCTGCGTCTGGACGGCGCTGATGTTCTTGCTGTCGACCAGCACAGCGAGGTTCTTGAGATCGGGACTGAGCTCGCGGACATAGGCCATCTGCACGTCGACCGGCACGTTGAGCGACGTGAAGGCAAAATTGGTCCTGCTGCCGCTGGTGTAGTCGCTCATCTGGCCGAGCTGGACCGGGTCCTTCGAGCACACCGAGACGACGGGAATCGCGCCGCCGCGATAGTTGTCGTAGAGCCAGGCGGTCGATTCCGACCCCATGGCGAAGATCAGGTCGGACTTGTTCTGCTCGGCGAGCTGCAGCGCGGCCGCGCCCTTGCGGTCGTTCATGTCGAAGTTGACGACGGTGAACTCGGCGTTGATTTCCTTGGTCTCGAAGACGTGCAGGATTTTCGTGATGGCGATGTCGTAGGCCGACGACGGGCGCGGATAGAGGACGAACACGCGCTTGCGCGGGCCGAGCAGGTCGCCGTCGCGCCGCCGCAGGGAGATCTTCATGGGATTGGCCGCATCGGGCAGGACGTCCCACGCGCTCTCGACGCCGCCGCCGTAGCGGAACCATTTGCCGTCCGGCCGCTCCTGCGCTGCCGCACCGGCGGCGAAGGTCACCACCAGGGCGAACGCCGCCAGCCGAACGCAATGGCGCAGGCTTCGAGTCGTTTTCATCATCGTGCGGGCTCCGGGCCGACGGCATCCATGCGCGGCGGCGCTGTGCGGATGAGGAAGAGCAGCCCCAGCATGACGGTGCCGATGCCGATCCAGATGAGGATGTGGCCGCTCTGTCCCCAGACCAGGAACATCTGGCCGACAATGAACGGACCGGCGACGTGGCCGATGCGCTCGAGGAAGCGATACGCCGTCATCACCGAGTTGGCGCCGATCTGCGCCGCCAGCTGCGAGTGCGCCACGTGGGTGACGACGGGGGCGTTGACGAAGCCATGGGCGATGCCGACGATGAGCACGCCGCCGATCACCACGGCCGTGCTGAACGCGCCATGGCCAAGCACGTCGGAGCCCATCAGGCCGACGAAGACAAGGCCCAGTCCGCTGATCGCCGCGCCCCAGAACAGGATGGCCTCCGTGTTGCCGGTGCGGTCGACGAGGCGCGCCACGTAGCCGCTGGCCGCAACCACACCGATGCCGTAGAGCATGATGATCTGTCCGATCTCCTCCTGGCGGTAGCCGTACTGGCCGAGCAGGAGCGGCAGCGCGAAGGTGATCGTGCCGGTGAGGATCGCCTTGGCCGGGATGCCGATGCAGAACATGGTCTTGAGGAATTCGCCGCTGCGGCCCACGCGCTTGAGGTCGCTGGCGACCTGGCGGATGGCGGTCGACAGGCCGCGGCCCACGGCGACGTGCCGGACGCCCTGGGGGATCAGCAGGATGCTGTAGAGCGCGGTGGCGAAGCCGATCGCGGAGCACACGATGAACACGCCCTGGGCGTGCAGGTAATTGACCAGCAACGACCCGATGGCCATGCCGGAGATCATGCCGCCCTGGAAGCCGAACACGATGATGGCGTTGCCCTGCGTCTTCTTCTCCGGCGAGGCGACGGCCAGGATGTACGACTGGATGCCGATGAACAGCATGCCCTGGCCGATGCCCGACAGGCCGCGCAGGGCGGTCAGCGGAACGATGCCGAGCGGCATCGTGAGGCCCAGCATGCTGGCGCTCGCCAGCAGCAGGCCGGGCCAGATCATCAGCTTGGCGCCGAACCGGTCAGCGAAGTGCCCGGCTGGAATCAGGCTCAGGGCGAAGCACAGGTAGTAGGCGGTGAACGGCGCCGCCGCGAAGCCGAGCGACAAGCCGGAGTCGACCGCCGCATCCTGCATGAACTTGGGCAGGAACGAATAGGTCAGGTGCTCGAGGAAGACCGCGAGGAAGAAGATCGGCTTGACCACGATGAGCGCCGTCTCTTCGCTCAGGCTCGCCTGCGGCGAGGCGAACGACGCCGAGCCTTCCTGCCGCAGGCGCTGCATCGAGCTTGCCACCTGCAGGAACAGGCCGGCGAGGAATCCCGACGCGATGAACAGGGCCGCGAAATTGCGCACGCTGCGCTCCACCCGTTTGTAGACGATGGCGGCCGGCACCGCCACGCGCAGGCTGCGGCTGGGCTGATCCGGACGGCTGAGGTCGACGTTGTACTCGAAGGACAACGGATCGGAGATCCACTTCCGGCCGACCTTCGCCGGATCGGTGGCGATCTGCACCATTCCATCGAGCACCAGGACGGCGTCGCTGATCTCCGGATTGAGGCGCCGGTATTCGCCGAACACCTTGTCCAGGCCGTCGAAATCGCGGATGCGCAGGTTGAAATCGACGATGTCGCTGAGGCGCTGCGACAGCGTGAAGGCCGATTCCTTGGCTTTGCCCTGCACGCCGTCGGAATAGAGGTTGATCAGCGTCGCGACGACGAGGCCCGCCATGGTGAGGAATGTCACGGCGTAGCCGATCTGCAGCCACGGCGCGCGGGTGCGCGCGAGGTACGGCGCCGTGACCACGACGAACAGCGCGAACAGCGCCGACAATACGAAGGCGCCGAACAGCAGCGGCTGGAAGGTCGCACTCAACCGCCGCTCGGTGACGGCCGTTCCCGCCGTGATGACCAGGCTACCGACCGTCTCGAAACGCGTGCGCAGCGGCACGACGACCTGGTAGTAGCCGTCGTGGCGCTCCACCTCGACGCTCTGCTTGACCTGGCGGGCGACTTCGCCGGGGTCCGGCAGCTTCGGATTCTTCTTGTCCTTGTCGGTGACGATGAACAACTGCTGGCCCGACTGGTCGTACACGACCATGGCATCGATCTCGTCGATGCTCTGGACGATCGGATCGGCGAGCGTCGAGAAACCGGCATATTGCTTGAGCGGCAGCCCGGCGCGGAGATAGTTCTCCATCGCGTTCTGCACGATGCGGTTATGGGCGATGAACTTTTCGATCTGGAACTGCTCGTAGATGCGCTTGCCCTCGCCGAAGCCCACATAGACGAGCAACAGCAGCGACAGGCCGGTCACCACAAACATGGTGATTCCGTCGGCCAGCCGGCGGCCGAACAGCGCTTGCGTGGTGATCCCCATCCCCATCAGCTCAAATCTCTCATCTGCCGTCGCGTAGCGAATTGTTTACGATTTCTTAGGCTTCCATTTACCTTTGCAGCGTCACGATTCTATGCGGAACTTATGAAGTCAGTTTTAATAGTGTGACGCCCGGAGCTAGGGGGTTTACCGGAATCGCCGCAGGATTCCGGGAAGCCCCCCTTCTAAGACCCGACCCGCAACCAGCGGCGCGCCACGCGCGGAAGCGCAACCTTGTCCAACGACTGGAGGCTCGCTTCCGTCGCCACCTCGTTGATGCGCCAGATCACGTCGTGACCGGCCGAACCGGCCGCCTCGGCCGCCAGGGCATCGACGACGGCGCGGTTGTCCTCCGCCGCCGCCGCTTCGAGCGCGGCCTGGCGATAGGCGCCGGCGGCGTCCGCCCGAGCGAGCGCGTCGCGTGCAAGCAGGTCCGTGATGTGCGCGATGTTCTCCCGCCGGTGCGCCAAGAGGAAATCGAGACGATCGGCAAACAGCGAGAGAATCAGGTCGTCATAGTCCATCCCGGATTCGGCCAGGCCCTCGGCGATCAGGCTGGTGACGTGCTTGGTCGGCCGTTTCAGATCGGGCTTCGGGTTGGCCTCGAGGATGAAGAGATTGCCCGCCGCGTCCGCGCGCATGTCGAGGCGAATGAGGCTACCGAGATTGAACTCGAGAAACACCTCGCAGGCGATACGGCGCATGCGCTCGAGCAGCGCGCCATCCTGGCCGGCATCGACCGGGCGGCAGCGCTCGGACGTGATCGGCTGGACGTCCATCGAGGTGAAGATCTGCTCGCCGGTCGCCAGCACGCGCTCGAGCGCCGCGAACGTGAAGGGTTCGTCGCCGCGCATCAGGAACCGCCCGCGCGACGTCACCGGGCCGGCGACCGCGATGCAGAACTCGCGTCCGGGCAGGTATTTCTCGATCAGCACGAGGTTCTCGGTGGCGGCATAGACCGCCGCGACCGCATCCGGCAGCGATGCCACGTCGTCGATGACGTGCACATGCAGCGAGGCGCGGCCGGACACGGGCTTGACCACAAAGGGGCCGGCATAGCGGCCGAAGGCGCGGTGGAACAGGCTGTTGACCTCCGGCTGGAACGGGCCGCGCGCCATGTGCCACGTCACGAACGGCGCGGTCGGCAAGCCGGCGCACAGCGCCTCGCGCTTGAACGCGTGCTTGTTGTCCAGGGTGGTGGCGGCGAGCGGATCGTGGCCGACATAGGGGACGCCGAGCATCTCGAGCATGGACGGCGCATGGGCGGTGGGATTGTAGCCCTGGATTCCGCCGCTATTCAGCCATGCCATGTGGATGCCGTCGCGGCGCAGCCGATCGCCGAGACGCAAGTCGTCCGGCAGGAGATGCACGTGGCGAAAGCCCAGCCGGCGCAGCGACTCCGCGATGTCGGTGGCGACCGCCTCGTAGCTCTTCCACGACCGGGTGTTGCGCGACGCATAGACCACGCCGCCCGGCGTCAGCTTGTTGCCGCCGAAGATCACGGCCAGGCGCAAACGGCCCATCAGCTGCTCGATCTGTGCCTCGAGTTGCGCCATGTCGCCCATGAGCGGTTCGGTCGAGCGACGCGTCGTGCCGCGCGTCGTCGCGTCTTCCCGTTGCATTACGTCTCGCCCGCCCGTTTTTTCTGAGGTTGCACGCCAGCATGGTCTATTCCCGTGAAAGGCGCGTAAAAGCTTTGGAACGTTCGCCTGCAATTCCCATTAATCTTGACCGTCGCTTAACGCGGGCGCGCCATAGGAGATTTGCGTAGTGCGCGCAGGCCTGCGCTGCGTCGCCGAATCCTCCTCGCGAGCCGCGAATCGACTGCTGCGGCGCAGCAGCAACCGACGCACGTCACACCGCGCCGCAACGGGAAATTAAGACCTAAAACATTACTCATTGGCGCGGTGGGGGCCCGTGGGTTTGTCGCGCTCCCGAAGACTTACGGGGCATCAAGCAATGACGGCGCGTCGCACACCAGCCGACATAGTCATGGTCGCGGAGACGAGTGTTCCGCCGCTGGCAGCCGACCAGTCTCCCCCCTACGACGTCCGGCTCGAGGATCTGCTGCAAGGCCAGCAGGAGGTCATGGACCTCGTGCTCGGCAACGCCAGCCTCGAGGATGTCCTTAATCGCATCGTCGCAGTGGTGGAAGCCGCGTTTGCGCCGGCGGTCTGCGCCATCTCGCTGTTCCAGCGCGGCGACGGCGCGCTGCAACACCGGATCGCCCCCAATCTGCCGGCCGATCTGCTCGCCCCCGGCGCGGTCGGCAACGACTACCTATTCGATCCCACGGCCACCTCGGTGCTCAGCGGCGAGCGCATCGTCGTCGGCGATTTCTCCGTCGACAAGCGGTGGCCGGAGCATGCCACCGGCGTGCTGGCGAACGGGCTGCGCTCGTGCTGGGTGGAGCCGATCCCGGACTGCGGCGAAGGCCTGTTCGGCATCACCACGCTCTACTACCCCGAGCCGCGCGAGCCCGACGCGGGCGACGAGCGTATCCTGTGGACGCTCACGTCGTTCATCGGTTTTGTCATCAGCGCCGCCCAGCGCGAGGCGCAGGTGCGCGCCGCCAACGAGCGGTTCGCCGCGCTGGTGTCGGCGATTCCCGGCGTCGTCTATCAGCGCGTCGTCAAGCCGGACGGCGAAATCCGCTACACCTACATCAGCGAAGGCGCCCGTGACCTGTTCGGCGTCGCGCCGGAGGAGATCCTGGCCGATCCGGAGGCGCTGTTCAAAACCCACAGCCCCGACTACAAGGCCAAGTTCCGCCAGCGCCTGCTCGCCGCCTCGCGCGCGCTGACCATGTGGGACGTCGAGGCGACGCTGGTGCGGCCGGACGGCGCCAAGCGCTATACCCACGCCATCGCCCGGCCCAACCGGCAGGACGACGGCGCGGTGGTGTGGACCGGCGTCATCCTCGACGAGACGCGCACGCGCGAAGCCCTCATCGACAGCCTGAGCCAGGGCTTCGTGCTGTTCGACGCGCAGGACCGGCTGGTCATGCGCAACAGCCACTACGTGACGCTGTATCCGGCGCTGCGCGGGGTCGCGGTGCCGGGCGCGACCTACGAGGAGGTCGTGAAGTTCGAGACCGCCTGCGTCCCCGACATGCCGGACACGGAACTGCGCGCGCAATACAGCGAGCGCCTGGAGCAGCACCACAAGCCGCAGACCGTGTTCGAGCGCAAGCTCGACGATACCCGCTGGATCCTGGTCAGCGAGCAGCGCACGCGCGACGGCGGCACCGTCGTGCTCTACACCGATATCACCACCCTCAAGAATCGCGAAAAGCAGATCCAGCACCTGTCGCTGCACGACGGCCTGACCGGCCTGCCCAACCGCATGATGTTCAACCAGCGGGTCGAGCAGGCACTGGCGCGCGCCGGCAAGCGCGGCCTGAGCGTGGCCGTGATGTGCCTCGACGTCGATCACTTCAAGAACGTGAACGACTCGCTCGGCCACGTCGCCGGCGACGCCCTGCTCAAGTCGATCGGCGAGCGCGCGCGTGAATGCCTGCGTGAAGAGGATACGGTCGCGCGCCTGGGCAGCGACGAATTCGGCATCGTGGTCGCGTCCGCCGACGCCTTCGAGCATGCCACGCAGGTGGCCGGCCGGCTGCTGACGGAACTGGGCCGGCCGATGGAGTTCAACGGCAACCAGGTGGTGAGCGGCATCAGCATCGGCATCGCTACCTCGAGCGGCGAGGAAGAAGGCGCCGAGCAGCTCATCAAGAACGCGGACCTGGCGCTCAACCGCGCCAAGACCGACGGCCGCGGCACATTCCGCTTCTTCGAAGCCGAGATGGATGCGCGCGTGCTGGCGCGCAGCGCGCTCGAAGTCGACCTGCGCCAGGCCCTGACCAAGAACCAGTTCGTGCTGCACTACCAGCCCGAGGTCGATATCGAGACGCACGAGATTGTCGGCTTCGAGGCGCTGGTGCGCTGGCGGCACCCGGATCTGGGCCTGGTTGCCCCGTCGGAATTCATCCCGCTCGCCGAGGAGACCGGCGTGATCATGCGGCTCGGCGAATGGGTGCTGCGCCAGGCCTGCCTCGACGCCAAGCGCTGGCCGGATTCGGTCCGCGTCTCGGTCAACGTCTCGCCGGCCCAGTTCCGCAATCCCGGGCTGGCGCAACTGGTGGCCGAGGTCCTCGACCAGACGACGCTGCCGCCCGAGCGCCTGGAGCTGGAAATCACCGAGTCGCTGCTCCTCCGCGACATCGACGGCAACCTGGGCACCCTTGAGAAGCTCAAGGCACTGGGCATCCGCGTCGCCATGGACGACTTCGGCACCGGTTATTCCTCGCTCGGCAATCTGCGCAGCTTCCCGTTCGACAAGCTCAAGATCGACCGCTCGTTCATCGGCGACGTGGAGACCAATCCGGACTCGCTCGCCATCGTCAAGGCGGTGCTCGGCCTCGGCCGCAGCCTCGGCATGGCGACCTGCGCCGAAGGCGTCGAGAGCGAAGAGCAGGTGCGGCGGCTGCGCGCCGAGGGCTGCGACGAGGCGCAGGGCTACTACTACAGCCAGCCGAAGCCGATCGAGGGGACGCGCGACCTCCTGCGCAAGGGCTTCCCCGCCCCTCCCGGCGACCTGACATTCATCGACTGACGCGACGCCGGCCGGTGTCCTGCTGGTGACCCGATAACCGCGTCCATCAATCCTTCGCGCCCCTTATGTCATGTCAGGGAGCGTCCCTACGCGTTCCGTTCAGCATCATTCTCCGCCATAGCAGCAATTGTGACGGTTCGAGGCATGATCTGGCGCAATACCTGCGTCGCACAGGCGTGCCAGCCTCCATCCGTTGACCGAGGGACGGCACATCATGAAAGCGGGGATCATCCAGCAGCTCGGGCCGCCGCGACGGCGCCGTGGTGGTGCGGCGCTGCGGCCGCGTGTCGTTCCGGGCCAGTTGGGTCCGAACCTTACCGGCAGCAAGCCGTTAACGTCAGACTCCCTGCGTTCCGGCGAGAGGGCCACCATGACAGCGCCAAAGGAAATGGAGGTAAAGCTCGAAGTCGCTCCGGCACGTGTAGCTAGTCTCGAAAAAATCCCCCTCGTCCGAGCGCTCAAGGCGCGGCCGCGGCGCACGACCGAGATCTCGGTCTATTTCGACACCGACAAACACAAGCTGCGCAAAAAAGGACTGCTGCTGCGCGTACGGCGAATCGGAAACCGCTACATCCAGACAATCAAGGCCAACGGAAAGGCGGGACTCCTCGAACGCAGCGAGTGGGAAACGGAAATTTCCGGCGAACAGCCCGATCTGAATCTGGCCGAGGGGACCGCCCTCGCCCCGCTGGTGAACGGCAAGCTCCGGCGGCGACTGCGGCCACAGTTCGAAACGCGGGTGCAGCGCACGACCTATCCGCTCGCCGACGACAGGCGGGCCATCGCATTGACCATCGATCGGGGCAAGATCGACACTGGTACCCGCTCGGCGCCATTGTGCGAGATCGAGCTCGAGCTCAAGCGTGGGAACGCAACGGAGCTGTTCGACGTCGCCCGCGAGCTTTCCGCCGCGCTTGCCGCCCAGCTCGCGTTCAAGAGCAAATCGGAACGCGGCTACGAACTGGTCACCGACGCGCGCGACGTGCCGGTCAAGGCCGCACCGGTGCACATCGCCGCCGGCATGAGTGCGCGCGATGGGTTCGGGACGATCGGCCGCGCCTGCTTCAGGCAGATCGTCGACAACGAGGCGGCGTTGCTCCAGGGCGATCCCGAGGGCGTGCATCAGATGCGGGTCGGCCTGCGTCGACTGCGGGCGGCGATGTCGCTATTCGCCGACCTGTTGCGCGATTCGCAGAGCGCGGCACTCAAGGCCGAGCTCAAATGGCTGGCGCGAGAGCTGACGCCAGCACGCGAGCTCGATGTGTTGATGAGCCGCGCCGTGGCACCGGTGAAGAAACGACGGGCGCGCTGGACTGGCATCTCGCCGATCTCGCACGAGTTCGCCGAACAGCGCGCGGCGGCGCTTGCACGGGCGCAAAACGCCGTCAAGTCCGCCCGATTTCGTGCGCTGACGATCGACGTCGCGGAATGGCTGGAGACCGGCCAGTGGCTCGAGCCGCAGGACGATCTCGTGCGCGATCGCGGCGACCTGCCGATCGAAACTGCCGCTGTTGCGCAGCTGCAGCGGCGCTGGCGCAAGGTCCGCAAGAGGGGCAAGGCGCTGGCGCAGCTCAACGTGCGCCGACGCCACAAGCTGCGTATCCAGGCGAAGAAGCTGCGCTACGCTGCGGAGTTCTTCGCCGACCTGTTCGCGGGCAAGCGCGCGGCGAAGCGGCGCGAGCATTTTTTGGCCGCCCTCAAGCGCCTGCAGGACGGCCTCGGCGATCTCAACGACATCGCCGTCCACGAGGATCTCATCGCTGCGATGGCGCGCCGCCGGGCGAGCCGGAAGCTCGCCTTCGCGGCCGGGCTTCTGACCGGGCGCGAAGACGCACGGATCAGCCTCGCCATGGCGGCCGCCACCAAGGCGCATGCCAAGCTGGCCAGGCGCAAGCCTTTCTGGCGCTGACGGAGTTCTGCTCGGCTCCGATCGGGACTTGTCGCATTGACGTAATCGGATCGTCATACTTTGACCGTGATCGACGGCAGGCCCGAAATGATCGGAGGTTTCAATGGGCAGGTTTTATTTGGCTATTGCAATGTTCGTACTGTTCTCCGCATCGCCCGCGTCCGCCCAATATGCCGCGGTCGCGCAGGCTTGCAGGGGGGATGCCAAACAGTTTTGTGCCGCCGTTCAATCGGGAGGGGGTCAACTCGCTGAGTGCATCAAGGCAAACTTTCAAAGCCTTTCCGAACCCTGCAAGGCGACACTGGCGAGGACCGCGGGGGTGGGCGAATCCTGCCGCGCGGATGTCCGGCAGCAGTGCCCCGGCGTCAAGCCCGGCGCAGGCCGCGCCCTTCTGCGCATCAGGCAACACTTCGCGGCGCTGAGCGCGCCGTGCAAGGACGCCCTCGCCCAAGCAGCGGTGCGCAGAGCCGGCGCTAATTGAAC
>DATFWC010000613.1:0-5742 GCA_035259885.1 Xanthobacteraceae bacterium | reverse complement strand
CGGCATCCAGCCCGTGCTCGGCGACATCGCGCTGTTCGTCGCCTTCGCCATGGCGACCTTCGCGGTGCTGTTCGGAACGCGCCACATCGATGCCACCGAGCATCAGGACGGCCTGATGCTGGCGATCGCCACCGAGTCGATCGTCAAGCTCGTCGCCTTCCTGGCGGTCGGCATCTTTGTCACGTTCGTCATGTTCGACGGCCCGGCGCAGCTGTTCTCGCGCGCCATGGAGCAGGCCAAGATCGCGGCCGTGCTCAGCCGCGAGCCGCAGCTCGGCACGCTGCTCGCCATGACGCTGCTGTCGCTGTTCGCGATCGTCCTGCTGCCGCGCCAGTTCCATGTCACCGTGGTGGAGAACAACAGCGAGGCCGAGATCAAGCGCGCCGCCTGGCTGTTTCCGCTCTACCTGATTCTCATCAACCTGTTCGTGGTGCCGATCGCGGTCGCCGGCCTCCTGACTTTCCCGCCCGGCAAAGTCGACAGCGACATGTTCGTGCTGGCGCTGCCGCTGAGCGCCGGCTCCGATCTCTTGACCATCACGACGTTCGTCGGCGGGCTCTCGGCCGCCACCGCGATGGTCATCGTCGAGTCGGTGGCCCTCGCCATCATGGTGTCCAACGACATTGTCGCGCCGCTGGTGCTCAAGCGGCGCGAAGCCGCCGGCCGCGGCGACATGGGCGCGCTGCTGCTGTCGGCGCGGCGGGTGGCGATCTTCGTCATCTTCTTCCTCGCCTACATGTACTACCGCTCGGCGGGCGAGGCGCAGCTCGCCGCGATCGGCCTGTTGTCATTCGCCGCGATCGCGCAATTGGCCCCCGCCTTCTTCGGCGGCCTGATCTGGCGCCGCGGCACCGCGCGCGGAGCCATCGCCGGCATGACGGTCGGTCTCCTGGTGTGGGCCTACAAGCTGCTGCTGCCAAACTTTGCCGACATCGGCCTCATCAGCCACGATATCCTCGCCCACGGCCCGTTTGGGCTGGCGTCGCTCCGGCCGCAGGCGATGTTCTGGCTCGACCTGCCGCCGCTGCTGCACGGCGTGATGTGGAGTCTTGCGCTCAACGTCGCGGCCTATGTGGCGTTCTCGGCCGCGCGCGCGCCGGCCTCGATCGAGCGCCTGCAGGCCAACCTGTTCGTTCCCGCCGATCTCGATCCGATTGCGCCGAGCTTTCGCCTGTGGCGTTCCGCCGTGACGGTGGAAGAGTTGACCGCCACGGTGGCGCGCTACCTGGGCGAACAGCGCACCCGCGCCTCGTTCGAAAGCTTCGCCGCCACCCGCCGGATCAGCCTCAATCCCAAGCACGAGGCCGATTTCCACCTGCTGCGCTACGCCGAGCACGTGCTGGCGTCGGCGATCGGCGCGGCTTCGTCGCGCCTCGTGCTGTCGCTGCTCCTGCGCAAGCGCACGGTGTCGACGCAAGCGGCGATGAAGCTGCTCGACGACGCCAACACGGCGATCCAGTACAACCGCGAAATCCTGCAGATGGCGCTCGACCACGTGCGGCAGGGCATCGCGGTGTTCGACAAGGACCTGCAGCTGATCTGCTGGAACAGGCAGTTCGGCGAGATCCTCGACCTGCCGCCGGAATTCGTCCGCGTGGGCCTCGGGCTCGAGGCCATCGTGCGCCACAACGCCGAGCGCGGCGCGCTCGGATCGGGCGAAGCCGATGGGCTGGTGCGCGAGCGCATCGCCGGCTACGTGTCGGGCGGCCAGGCGTTCCTCGAGCGCTTCGCCACGCGCGGCCTGGTGGTCGAGGTGCGGGCGAACCGCATGCCGGGCGGCGGCTTCGTGCTGACGTTCACCGACATCACGCCGAGCGTGGAGGCGGCGGAGGCGCTGGAGCGCGCCAACGAGACGCTGGAGCGCCGCGTGCGCGAGCGCACGCAGGAGCTGACGCGGCTGAACGCGGCGCTGGCGCGCGCAAAGGCGGAAGCCGACGAAGCCAACATCTCCAAGACGCGCTTCGTCGCCGCCGCCAGCCACGACATCCTGCAGCCGCTCAACGCCGCGCGGCTCTACGTCACCAGCCTGGTGGAGCGGCAGGATGCCGGCGAGGACAGCCGGCTGGTGGAAAATCTCGACGCGTCGCTGGAGGCGGTGGAGGAAATCCTGAGCGCGCTGCTCGACATGTCGCGGCTCGACACGGGCGCGCTCAAGCCGGAGATCGCCACCTTCCGCATCGACGAGATCCTGCGCCAGCTCGAGGTCGAGTTCGCCCCGCTGGCGCGCGCCAGGGGGCTCGACGTGGTGTTCGTTCCCTGCTCGCTGGCGGTGCGGACGGACCGGCGCCTGCTGCGCCGGCTGCTGCAGAACCTGATTTCCAACGCCATCAAGTACACGCCGCAAGGCCGCGTGCTGGTCGGCTGCCGACGCGACGCCAGACGCCTGCGCATCGACGTCTACGACACCGGCGTCGGTATTCCGCAATCGAAGAAGAAGGCGATCTTCCGCGAGTTCCATCGCCTCGACCAGGGCGCCAAGATCGCGCGCGGCCTCGGCCTCGGGCTGTCGATCGTCGAACGCATTGCGCGTGTGCTCGACCACAAGGTCGATCTCACGTCGATTCCCGGCCGCGGTTCGCACTTCTCGGTCGAGGTGCCGATCGCCCCTGCCCTGCCGAGCGACGCGCGGGCACGCGAGCCGCAACGCGTCGACGCCGGGCAGCTCGCCAACATGGTGGTGCTGTGCATCGACAACGACCCGAAAATCCTCGACGGCATGGGGACTCTGCTCGGCGGCTGGGGCTGCAGCGTGATCAAGGCGGCCGATCTCAAGTCGGCGGTCAGCGCACTGGCCGACGCCAGGGCCGTCCCGCACGGCCTCCTGGTCGACTACCACCTCGATGACGGCAACGGCATCGACGCCATCGTCCAGCTGCGCTGGCGGTTCGGGCCCGACCTGCCGGCCATCCTGATCACCGCCGACCGCAGCCCGCACGTGCGCGAGGACGCGCGCGGGCGCAACATCCAGGTGCTCAGCAAGACCGTGAAGCCGGCGGCGCTGCGCGCCCTGCTGGCGCAGTGGCGCGTGCACCGGGTGGCGGCGGAGTAGATGGCTGCGGCGTGACGACCACGCCGTGCGTCACGCCGCAGCGAGCCTGCCGGCGACACGCTCCAGGCCGGCGACGAGCCGCGGCCAGCCGAAGCCGGCGCCACGGTAGGCGGCCCCGTCCGCCGGCCGGAAGCCCGACTGCTCCATGCGCACGCGCGTGCCTCCGGCCTCCGGCGTGAGTGTCCACGTCACCACCGTCTGCAACCCGCTGTCGGTCTCGCTGCCGTCGCCCCAGGTGTAGACGAGCCGGCACAGCGGCTCGACGACCTTGACCTCGCAATTGGTGACGCCGCTCCACCCCGGCTGCGGTTGGGCGCGAAACGTGAAGCGGTGTCCGACCTCCGGCTTGAAATCGTTCTGCATCAGCCATTCGGCCAGGAGCGCCGATTGCGTGAGCGCGCGCCACACTTTCTCGGGCGGGTGCGGCATCAGCCGCTCTTCGACGATCGACTGCGTAGACTCGGCAACCGCGGTCATTGATCCATCTCCTTCAGCAGCTTTTCCAGCCGGTCGAACCGCTCGCGCCAGAACACGGCATAGACCGCCAGCCAGTTGGTGAGCGGGGCAAGCCCGCGCGGCGTGGCGCGGTAGCGCGCAATGCGTCCTTCACGTCTGTTCCTGACCAGGCCCGCGCGCTTCAGCGCATCGAGATGCTGAGACACCGCGGGTTGCGAGACGCCTGCCCGCTGCGTGAGCGCGCTGACCGTCAACTCGCCTTCACGGACGAGCCGCTCGAACAGGGCGCGGCGCGTCGGATCGGCCAGCGTCTTGAACAACAGCGTCTGGGTGGAGCCGTGCATGGGACAAATTCATAAGTCGATACTTATTAATTTGTCAAGCGACATTGTCCGGCGAGCTTGCCGGTCACATCACGGCCACGCACGGCCCAAGGCTGAACGGATCGCTGGCGCCGCGCCACGGCTCAGGTGAAGTGAAGGGAAAGCCGCCCGAGCAAGCCCGGCCCGTTGGCAGCTACGCCGGCTGCGGCCATTGTCCGGCTTCGATCTTGGCGGCGGCAATCACGGCCTGGGTGCGGCTTTCCACGCCGAGTTTCTGCAGAATGGCCGAGACGTGGGCCTTAACGGTGGCTTCCGACACGCCGAGCTCGTAGGCGATCTGCTTGTTGAGCAGCCCTTCCGACAGCATCATCAGCACGCGCACCTGCTGCGGCGTGAGCGTGGCCAGGCGCTGCACCAGTTCCGCCGTCGTGGCGTCGGTGGCGGCCTCGAAATTGACGTCGGGCGGCGTCCAGATTCCGCCCGCCAGCACGGCCGCGATGGCGCTGCGCATCGCCTCGGCGCCCAGCGTCTTGGGAATGAAGCCGGACGCGCCGAAGTCCATGCAGCGGCGAATCACCGCCGGATCGTCGTTGGCGGAGACCACGATCACCGGCACGCTGGGATATTGCGCGCGCAGATACATCAGGCCCGAAAACCCCCGCACGCCCGGCATGGCGAGGTCGAGCAGGACGAGATCCACCTCGCCGCCGCGATCGAGGAGCTTTACGGCCTCGTCGAACGAGCCGGCCTCGGCGATGTCGGCCTCGGCGAAAAGGCCGGACACGGCCTCGCGCAAGGCGCCGCGAAACAGCGGATGGTCATCCGCTATGACCAGACGGTAGGACGCTGACGGGTCCACGGCCTCTCCCTCGCGAGCGCTTTTCGTCCCGCATGCGGCCGCGCGGCCGCCAACGCGGCCGGGGCGGGACATCAGCCGCATTGTTCCGCCGCCGCGACCGCCAATGCAAGGACCGCGAACGCTTAGCCGCCGGCAATGCCGCCGGTGCCATATTGCCGTGTTCGTGAATGCGCGTGATGGCGCGGGCATGAACGAAGCGGGCGCAATCCGTGACCCATGGACGCGTCCGAGGCGTCGGTAGATACCCGTGTTGCAGAAATGCAACATCCGTAACACAGCCGATGGAAGTGGTGAAGTTCTCGTTAACCCTTCGGGCGCACGCTTGGCAGGCGCAAGGCAGGACGCCTGCGTCGCAAAAAGGCGACCTCGATGTGAGGCCGGTCACATACGGAGAAGCCCTCCGCGGGTTACCACGGTGCCCAGACAGCGGGCCGTGTGACGAGGACTGAGACGATGACGACCGTTTATCAATGGACCCATTGGCCGAGGTTCAAGAACCTCATGCTGGTGATGTTCGGCGCGTGGCTCGCGTTCTTCTTCGTGACCAACGCGTTCATCAAGACCCTCAACAAGATCGTGGTGCCGCTGCTGGATCTGCCGCTCGGCTTCTACATGCCGGTCCAGGCCGCCATGATCGTGTTCGTGGTGACGCTGTTCTGGTTCGCCCGCGTCGTCCGCTGACCTCACCGGGCCGTGGCCGCGATCAGCGCGGCCGGCGGCTGCCGATGAACTGCAGGATCACCTCGCGGCGGTGCGGCCGCGAGCGGTGCTCCACCAGATAGATCCCCTGCCAGGTCCCGAGCGCGGCCGTACCGGCCATCACCGGCACATGCAGTGAGACGCCCGTCAGCATGGTCCTGACGTGGGCCGGCATGTCGTCCGGCCCCTCGGTATCGTGCACCCAGCCGGCGTCGGCGGGCGCCAGGCGCCGCAGCGCCGTGACAAGGTCGGTGCGCACGTCGGGATCGGCATTCTCCTGAATGACCAGCGACGCCGACGTGTGGCGCAGATAGAGAAACAGGGCGCCGTCGCCCGCCCCGGCGTCGGCGAGGAAG
>DATFWC010000612.1:0-6492 GCA_035259885.1 Xanthobacteraceae bacterium | reverse complement strand
TAGGAGCGCCGGGTGATCGTGATGCGGGTGGGCGACCGGCGCACCGCGCCGGCCTGGGCGCGGGCGGACTGCCCCGCCGCGACCTGGGATCCCTTCTTCTTCGCGGCTTCCGCCGGCACGGCGGCGAGCGCGAGGGCGGCGGCGGCAAGCATGGCAAGCGACATCAGGCGCATTTTCATCCCCGTTCCTATGGCCTCAGTTTAGCCCGAAAGGTGATGGCGCGACAGGGGGCCGTTGGCGCCCTGTCGCGCCCAGGAGTCCCAGTGCCATCAACGCTGCAACGCATCGGCGCGTTCCTCGAACCTCGCGCGAAGTCACTTGATCGGCACCAGCACCGTGATGACGAGCTGGTCCTCCGGCGTCACCACCGGATCGGTGGCATATTCCTCGATGAACAGGTCCTTGGCCTCGAGCCGTTTCTCGTCCAGGTGGTTGGTGATCGCCTCGTAGGTCGTGTCCATCGAATCGTAGGAGCCGCGATGGACGAATTTCAGGGCGCGGCCGCTCGGCGATTTGCCGATGGCGATGTCGCCGCGCGGCGGGTTCTTCGGTTCTTCAGCCAGCGGAATGGCCGCCTGAAACGAGAAGCCGGTGTCATCGGTCGAGGTGTAGATGGTCATCGCCGGACCGTCGGCCTTGAGGCCCTGCCGGTCGAGATAGGTGTTGAGCTGCTTGAAGGCGTCGATGAGCGTCTCGAACGCGCTGTCCCAGGTGGCGTTGCCGCTCATGTAGATGATGGTCTTGCCGGTGAGCGTGACCTCCTCGCCGAACGGATCGGCGTCGGGCTGTGCCGGGGCAGCCTGCGCCGGGCTGTCCCGGGGCGGCTGGGCTGGCGCCGGCGGCGCGGACGGCACGGCCGGCGGGGCGGGCGCCGGCTGGTTCTGGGCCAAAACTTGCGCCGCAGAGGTGCCGGCGGTCTGCCCGGGCGCGAGGGCCGGTGTCACCAGGAGCAGCGCCGCAACAACCCAGGTGCGGGCGTGGGGCATGGAGCTTGTCCTCCACAGATTTTGATCCGCCGAGGCTGCGCGCCGGCTTCGCGCGCCATCTTTGGATCGATTCCTTAGCACGTCTTCGCGTTCTTGACGCGCCTGAAATGCATGGCGGACCGTTGCTTTTCCATTACACCGACTCGCAAATCGCCGCGATTTCGCCATATAAGTCCGACCATGGGCGCACTCGCTGGTCATTCGTTTACCAAGATGAACGGTCTCGGCAACGAGATCGTGGTGGTTGACATGCGCCAGGCGCCCAAGCCCATCGCGGCGGACGAGGCGCGCGCCGTGGCCAAGGGCGCGCCCTACGACCAGCTGATGGCGCTCTATCCGCCGCGCGCCAGCGGCATCGCCGCAAGCGTCCGCATCTACAACAATGACGGCTCGGAATCCGGGGCATGCGGCAACGGCATGCGCTGCATTGCCGATCTCCTGTTCCGCGAGAGCGGACAGGATGCCGTGACCTTCGAGACCAGGGCCGGGCTGATCAACTGCTGGAAGGCCGGCGACCTGATCACGGTCGACATGGGCGCGCCGCGCTTTGCCTGGGATCAGATCCCGCTGGCAGAAGAATTCCGCGACACCCGCGCGATCGAGCTGCAGATCGGCCCGATCGATGCGCCGATCCTGCATTCGCCGTCCGCCGTCAACATGGGCAATCCGCACGTCGTGTTCTGGGTCGACGACGTCGACGCCTACGATCTTGCTCGTGTCGGCTCGCTGCTCGAGCACCACCCGATCTTTCCCGAGCGCGCCAACATCACCCTGTGCAAGGTGGCGTCACGCGAGCACCTCGTGATCCGCACCTGGGAGCGCGGTGCCGGCCTCACCAAGGCGTGCGGCTCGGCCGCCTGCGCGGCCGCCGTAAGTGCCGCCCGCACCCGCCGCGCCGGCCGCAACGTGACGGTGACGCTGCCGGGCGGCGATCTCACGATCGAGTGGCGCGAGCGCGACGACCATGTGCTGATGACTGGTCCGGTGGAGCATGAGTTCGACGGCCGCTTCGACCCGGCGCTGTTCGCCGCGGAGGCGCGGCCGTGACCGAGGTCGTCACCTTCGGCTGCCGGCTCAATGCCTACGAGTCGGAAGTCATCCGTCGCGAGGCATCCGCGCTGCCCGAGGATACGATCGTGGTCAACACCTGCGCCGTGACAGCGGAGGCGGTGCGGCAGGCGCGGCAAGCCATTCGCCGGCTCAAGCGCGAGCGGCCGGCCGCCCGCATCGTGGTGACCGGCTGCGCGGCGCAGACCGAGCCGCAAAGCTTTGCCGCCATGCCGGAAGTTTTCCGCGTGCTCGGCAATGAGGAAAAGCTCGACTCCCGCGCCTGGGCCGACACCGCCGCCTGTCTCGATCGCGGCTTCGGCAGCGGCGATGAAGAAAAGGTCGTCGTCAACGACATCATGGCGGTGAGAGAGACGGCGCTGCATCTCATCGACGGGCTGGAAGGCCGCGCCCGCGCCTTCGTGCAGGTGCAGAACGGCTGCGACCATCGCTGCACCTTCTGCATCATTCCCTACGGGCGCGGGAATTCGCGCTCGGTGCCCATGGGCGAGGTGGTGGCGCAGGTGCGCCGCCTGGTCGAGCGCGGCTTCCGCGAAGTGGTGCTGACCGGCGTCGACATCACCAGCTATGGCGCAAACCTGCCGGGCGCGTCCCGGCTCGGTACGCTGGTGCGGCAGATTCTCAAGCATGTACCCGAGCTGGCGCGGCTGCGGCTCTCATCGATCGATTCCATCGAGGCCGACCGCGATCTGCTCGACGCCATCGCCGGCGAGGCGCGGCTCATGCCGCATTTGCATCTGTCGCTGCAGTCGGGTGACGACCTCATCCTCAAGCGCATGAAGCGCCGCCACCTGCGCGCCGACGCCATCGCGTTCACGGCGCAGGTGCGGCGGCTGCGGCCCGACGTTGTGTTCGGCGGCGACATCATTGCGGGCTTTCCCACCGAGGACGAGGCGATGTTTGCGCGCTCGCTCGACCTGGTCGAGGACTGCGGTCTCACGCACCTGCATGTCTTTCCGTTCTCGCCGCGGCCCGGCACGCCGGCGGCGCGCATGCCGCAGGTGCGGCGCGAGGTGATCAAGGAGCGCGCGCGCCGCCTGCGCCACCGGGGCGAGCAGGCGCTGCGCCGCCACCTCGACCGCGAGATCGGCGCCACGCGGCAGGTACTGGTCGAGTCGGGCCAGGCCGGCCGCACCGAGCATTTCTTGCCGGTACGGCTGGCAGCCGCGCACGCGCCCGGCACGATCATGGAGCTGGCCGTGACCGGCCACGACGGACATCAATTGCTGGCGGCCTGATAGAGGAGGGCGACATGGACCATCTCGTCACGACCACGGAACAGCTCGAGGCGCTCTACGGCGAGCCGTTCGGCCCTTCGCTCGTCAAGGAGATCGACCACGTCAACGCCTCCTATCGCGCCCTCATCGAGGCGGCACCGTTCTTCGCGCTCGCGACCAGCGGCCCAGGCGGTCTCGACTGCTCGCCGCGCGGCGACGCGCCCGGCTTCGTGCGCGTGCGCGACGAGAAGACGCTGCTCGTGCCCGACCGCCGCGGCAACAACCGCATCGACAGCCTGCGCAACATCGTGGCGGATCCGCGCGTCGCGCTGCTGTTCCTGATCCCGGGCGTCGGCGAGACGCTGCGCGTCATCGGCCGCGCGTCGATTTCCACCGATCCGGAACTGGCCGCGAGCTTCAGCGTCAACGGCAAGGTGCCGCGCACCGTGATCGTCGTGGCGGTGCAGCGGGTGTACTACCAGTGCACCAAGGCGATCATACGCTCCAAATTGTGGGATCCGGCCACCCGGGTCGACCGCCAGAGCCTGCCCAGCACCGGCACCATCCTGGCCGAGATCAGCGGCGGCAAGATCGGCGGGCCCGAGCACGACCGCGCCCATTCGGAACGCGTCCAGGCGACGCTCTATTGATCCGTCGCCGCGGCTGACACGTCGGCCGCAGCGTCCTCCCCGTCCCAGCCGCACGCCTGCAGGCGCTCGCGCATATGCGCCGGCACCGGCGCGGTGACGCGGATCGGGTCCCGGTTCTTGTAGAGCGGCACCACGATGTCGCGCGAAAGAAGCTGCAACCCGGGGCCGCCATGGCGCGGCGCGTTCCCGTAAATGGCATCACCGATGATCGGCCAGCCTTTTGCCGCGCAATGGACGCGCAGCTGGTGGGTGCGGCCGGTGAGCGGCTCGAGCGCCAGCCACGTCATGCCGGCGGCGCGCCCCAAGATCTTCCACGTCGTCACGGCCGGCTGACCAGTGGCGTCGTGTTTCATCCACCAGCCGCGGCTGGCGTCGAGGCGCCCCAGCGGCAGGTCGATGCGGCCGTCGTCCGCCTCCGGACCGCCCTCCACCACGGCCCAGTAGCACTTGCCCACCCGGCCGTTCTTGAACAGCTGGCCAAGCAGCGCCAGCGCCTTGCGGTGCCGCCCGAGCACCAGGCAGCCCGAGGTGTCGCGATCGAGCCGGTGCGCCAGCGCCGGCGCGCGTGGCAGCCCGTAGCGCAGCCCGCCGAAAAAATCCTCAAGGCTTTCTCCGCCCTTCGGGCCGCGATGCACCGCCAGGCCGGCCGGCTTGTCGATGACCAGCATCAGGCCATCGCGGTAGAGCACGCGGGCCCCCATCTCTTCCGGTGTCATGCGTAAACCGCTATCACGCCGCCGATCATGAACGAAGCCAAGCAGGACAAAGCCACCGGCTGGTGGGGCCGACTGAGCGCCGGCCTCAGGCGCACCTCCTCCGCGATCGGCGGCGCCATCTCGGATCTGGTCAGCAAGCGCCGGCTGGACGCGACGACGATCGAGGATCTCGAGGAGATATTGATCCGCGCCGATCTCGGGGTCGCAACGGCCGCACGGATCGCGGCGGCCTTGCGAGAGAGCCGCCACGACAAGGCGATCACGCCCGAGGAGGTGAAGGGCATTTTGGCGGCCGAGGTGGAAAAGGTGCTGGCACCCGTCGCAGAGCCGTTGGCCATTGCCGGCGCCAAGCCGTTCGTGATCCTGGTGGCCGGCGTCAACGGCTCGGGCAAGACCACGACCATCGGAAAACTTGCGGCCAAATATCGCGCCGAAGGCCGCAGCGTGTTTCTCGCGGCCGGCGACACGTTTCGCGCCGCTGCCATCGACCAGCTGAAGATCTGGGGCGGGCGCACCGGCGCGCGGGTGATCGCGCGCGAGCCCGGCGCCGACTCAGCCGCCCTCGCGTTCGAGGCGCTGAGCGCCGCCAGGGAGGCGGGCGCCGACGTGCTGCTCATCGACACCGCCGGGCGGCTGCAGAACAAGGCCGCCCTCATGGGCGAGCTGGAAAAGGTCGTGCGCGTGCTCAGGAAGATCGACCCGCAGGCGCCGCATGCGGTGCTGCTGGTGCTCGACGCCACGGTGGGCCAGAACGCGCTGTCGCAGGTCGAGGAATTTTCCAAGACCGCTGGCGTGACCGGGCTCGCCATGACCAAGCTCGACGGCACGGCGCGCGGCGGCATCCTGGTGGCCATCGCGGAAAAATACCGGCTGCCGGTGCATTTCATCGGCGTCGGCGAAGGGATCGACGACCTCGAGCCGTTCCAGGCGCGCGACTTCGCCCGCGCCATCGCCGGCCTGGAGAGCTGAGCAAATCGCCGTGAGCCGCATGACACCGTCACGAACTCGCGCTAGACACCGGCCATGAGCAAGCACGCGCCCCTGCATCCGGCCCTCAAGCTCGCGCTGGACGTGGGGCCGCTGGTGCTGTTCTTCGTCGGCAATGCACGCTTCGGCATTTTTGCGGCGACTGCCATTTTCATGGTCGCCATCCTGGCCGCGCTGGCGATCTCCTACGCGCTGACGCGGCGGCTGCCGGTCATGGCCCTGGTCTCCGCCGTGATCGTCACGGTGTTCGGCGGCCTCACGCTGGTGCTGCACGACGAGACGTTCATCAAGGTCAAGCCAACCATCATCTACGGCCTGTTCGGTGCCACGCTGCTGTTCGGGCTGCTCACGCGCAAGCCGCTGCTCGAGATGGTGTTCGATTCCGTGTTCAGCCTCACCGAGGAAGGGTGGCGCAAGCTCACGCTGCGCTGGTCCCTGTTCTTCTTCGCCATGGCGGTGCTCAACGAGATCGTGTGGCGCAACACGTCCACCGACACCTGGGTGAGCTTCAAGCTGTTCGGCGCCGTGCCGCTCACGTTCCTGTTCGCCGCCTTCCAGTACCCGTTGTTGATGCGCTACGACGCCAGCGCCAAGGAGGCAGAGGCGAAGGAGTGATTGAGCGCACGACCCACACACTCTCGGCCGGGGTGACGGTCGAGATTGTTATTGGATCTTCGCGTCCCAGTAAGCCAAGAGATCCTGCAGCGTCTGTTTCAGCGGGATCTCCGGCTTCCAGCCGGTGAGCTGGCGGCATTTCTTGGTGTCGCAGATCTGCACCGGGATATCGATCGGCCGCACCAGTTTCGGATCGACGCGCTTCTCCACTTTGCCCGCAAGCCCGCGCAGCTCGAGCATCATGTCCAGCACT
>DATFWC010000611.1:0-2796 GCA_035259885.1 Xanthobacteraceae bacterium | reverse complement strand
CAAGACCGAGGCGGTGCTCGGCGACAAGGTGTTCGGCTCCAACACCTCGACGCTGCCGATCACGTCGCTCGCCAAGGAGTCGCAGCGGCCGGCAAACTTCGTCGGCATCCACTTCTTCTCGCCGGTCGAGCGGATGATGCTGGTGGAGATCATCATGGGCGAGAAGACCGGCGATGCCGCGCTGGCCACGGCGCTCGACTACGTGCGCGCCATCCGCAAGACGCCGATCGTGGTCAACGACTCGCGCGGCTTCTACACCTCGCGCGTGGTCGGCACCTATATCCGTGAGGGCCACCTGATGCTCACCGAAGGCATCCCGGCCGCCATGATCGAGAATGTCGGCCGCATGGCCGGCATGCCGGTCGGCCCGCTGTCGCTCAACGACGAGGTGGCGGTCGATCTCGCCTGGAAGATCCTCAAAGCCACCGAGGCCGATCTCGGGCCCGACGCGGTCGATGCGCGGCAGAAGGCGCTGCTGCAGGAGATGGTCGAGAAGCGTGACCGGCTCGGCCGCAAGAACGGCAAGGGCTTCTACGATTATCCGCAGAACGGCCCCAAGCGGCTGTGGCCCGGCCTCGAGGAACTGCAGCCGACGCGGCTCAGCGTCGACGATATCGACAACAATCCCGGCCTGGTGGATGACCTCAAGCGGCGCTTCCTGGTGATCCAGGCGCTGGAGACCGCGCGCATCTTCGAGGAAGGCGTGCTCACCGACGTGCGCGAGGGCGACGTCGGCTCCATCCTGGGCTTCGGCTTTGCGCCCTTCACGGGCGGCACGCTGAGCTATATCGACATGATGGGCACCAAGCGTTTCGTCGACCTGTGCAAGGCGCTGGAGAAGAAGCACGGGCCGCGCTTCAAGCCGTCGAAGCTTCTGCTCGAGATGGCGGCCAAGAACGAGACGTTCTACCGCCGCTTCGCGCCGGCGCGGCGCCAGGAGGCGGCCTGACATAACTTAAGTTGGAGTGCCATGCGGTTTAGCCTGGCGCTGTGCGGATTGTCGGTGGTGTGTGGCGTGGCGGCGGCAGAGCCGGCGGCGCAGCCCGCCGCGACGCCACCGGCCGCAGCACCCGCCGCGACGCCACCGGCCGCAGCACCCGCCGCAACCGAGTCGGTCCACGAGGCGCTGTGCCGCATGATCGAGACGGCCTCCCGCCAGCACGGCGTCGCGGCGGATTTTCTCGTCAACCTGATCTGGCGCGAGAGCAGCTTTCGTGACCGCGCCGTGAGCCCGGCGGGCGCGCAGGGCATCGCCCAGTTCATGCCCGGCACGGCAGCGAGGCGCGGCCTCAACGATCCGTTCGATCCCGAAAAGGCTATTCCCGAGGCGGCGCGGCTGATTGCCGATCTCGCCGCGCGCTTCGGTAATCTCGGCCTGGCGGCGGCGGCCTATAACGCCGGCCCCGGGCGAGTGGAAAAATGGCTGGCCAAGGAGGCCAGCCTGCCGGCCGAGACGCGGACCTTCGTGATGCGCGTCACCGGCCGCTCGGCCGACGACTGGGCCGCGCAGGGCGCCAGCGGGGCGAACGCGCCGCTGAGCGCGCCGGCGCGCTCGTGCACCACGATCGTCGCCGCGCTGCGCCGGGCGCCCCTGCCAACCCGTGAGCCGGAACCCGACGTCGAAGCGCCGTTTGCGCCGTGGGGCGTTCAGCTCGCCGGCAATTTTTCCAAGGACCGCGCGCTCGCCGCCTTCAACCAGCAGCGCGCGCGCTATGCCGGCGTCATCGGCGATGTTCGACCCATGGTGATCGGGACCCGCCTGCGCAGTCGCGGCACCAGCACGTTCTACCGTGTACGCGTGCCGGCCGCGTCGCGCGGGGCCGCCGATGCGCTGTGCAACCGCATCCGCGCCACCGGCGGCGCCTGCGTGGTGCTGCGCAGCTGATGCGGTCCGCCGCCGCACGTCACGGCGCTCGCGATTTCTTGCGCAGCCATCTCGCGCTTTCTCGGTTATCATGCGCGGCGATCAGCCGCCGGGACGGAAGGCTCAATCATCATGACGCGGCGCAGGACCATTCTCGCCTTGCTGTCGGTCGGCGTGGTGCTCGGCGGCGGCGGGCTGCCGGCCGCTGCCGCGCCAGCGCCCAAGCATGGCGCCGTGATGCGGACCCTGGACCCCAACAGCGACGGCGCGATCGATCTCGCCGAAGCCAGGAAGGTGGCGGCCGCCCTGTTCGACCGCATCGATCACAACAAGGACGGGCTGCTCAACAAGCGCGAGCTCGGCGGACGCGTCACTCCGCAGGAGTTTGCTGTCGCGGATCGCAACCGCGACGGAAAGCTGTCCAAGGAGGAATATCTCAGCGTGGTCGAAAGCCGGTTCAAGGCCGCGGATGCCCACAACACCGGCAAGGTCAGCGAGCGGGAATTGTTCTCGCGCGCCGGCCGGCCGCTGGCCCGCCTGCTGCTGCCATAGCGGCCGCGGTGAATAACTCGCATTTTCTTTGACAACGTTCCCGCTTCGTTCCAATCAACATGTGTCCCGCCTCGATCTGAGGCGTCTTCCGGAGACATCCAGAGGGCGGAGGCGGGAGCGGCTCCCGCGGGCGGTCTCGTAACCCGCGCTCGGGCGACGGCCGGAGCGGAGCGCAATGCGGGAGCGGCTATCCACGCATTGAGCGATAGGAAGGGCCACCCCGGATTTCGCTTCGCTTCATCCGGGCTACAGAAGCGACCGGCCACAGGAGCGAATTTCAATGGCCGCCTTCCGCCTCCGCTTCGGCCGCGCAGGTGCGGATGCGCTCGTTGTAGATCGGCAGCGTCAGCCCGCACACCTCGAACCGCGGCAGGTAGCCC
>DATFWC010000610.1:0-7996 GCA_035259885.1 Xanthobacteraceae bacterium | reverse complement strand
ACGAGGGTCAACAGACCCCACCACCAGGCCAGGGGATTCGACCAGGCCAGGGAACTTGACTGGGCTCGCCATTCCAAACTCATGCGCCGTACCCGCGTGTCGCCGCACTGACATTTGATTGTAATAATTGTGTCACAAATGTGTGGGGCGGCGTGCGGGTTCCTGGTCCGGTGATAGTTCTTTAGTCGGTGCGCCAGCGTCGCTCGGCCGGGGGAGAAGCCGAGCCTCCGCTCGATTGATTCACGTGCGAGCCGCGAGGTGATCCGGCAATGTCGGCTTGCGAGGGTCAAGCGTTTGTGCGGCGGGCAGCGGCGGAGGCCGAGTCTGACCCGGAGCGCACATGAGCCCCCGAGCCCAGGCGCGGTGGCTTGCTGGATTGAGGGCGCATGCCTCGGCAGAGGCCAACGCGCGGCGGCCTAGAGCGAGATGACTTTTCTCCGAATCGCCATCTCGCTCTAAGTTATGCTTGGAGCATGATCTTTTCCGAAAACCGGTAGCCACTTTTCGGGATCATGCTCTAATGCAGATGCCTCAGCTTGTCGGGATTGCGGACCACGTAGATCGCGGTGATCCTGCCCTCCTCGATGTCGAGTGTCGTCGTCTGCAGTTCGCCATCGGCCTCCAGTGTCACGAAGCCCGGCAAGCCATTGATGAAGCCTGTGCGCACGAGTTTCGACTGATGCGTCTGGAATTGCTTGGCCAGATGGGCGTGGAGCTTCATCACCTCGTCGAAGCCGAAGATCGGATCAGGCGATGCAGGACGCTTGCCGCCACCGTCGGCATGCACGCTGACATCGGCAGCCAGCATTGCCCCCAGTGCCGACATGTCGCCGCTACGTGTTGCCGTGTAGAAGGCATTGGCGAGTTCGATCCCCCGCTGCTTTTCGAGTTTGAACCGCGGCCGTTCATCGCGCACATGGTTGCGTGCCCGCGCCGCGAGTTGGCGACAGGCGGCCGCATCGCGCTTGATGGTGGCAGCTACTTCGTCAAACCCCAATCCAAACACATCATGCAGCAGGAAGGCGGCGCGTTCGAGTGGAGAGAGCCGCTCCATTGCCAGCATCAGCGGGAGCGTCACGTCTTCCTCTTCTTCCTCCTCCACGATCGGATCAGGAAGCCAGGGGCCGATATAGGTTTCACGTTGGACTTTTGCCGATTTGAGCTGATCGAGACAAAGCCGTGTGACCACCCGGCGGAGGAACGCCTCGGGCTCGCGGATCTCTTCGCGATCAACCCCCATCCAGCGGATGAAGGCCTCCTGCACCACGTCCTCGGCGTCCCCCACCGAACCCAGCATGCGATAGGCGACACGCATGAGGCGCGGGCGCAGCGGATCAAAAATCTCCGCTGCGCTCTGGAGGCTTGGCTCCGACATCAGGCTGCCACTCTCGCCGTCGCCTTGGCGGCCGCAGGTTCGATCCACGTGCCGAAACCAACCGAGAGCCGGTTCCAGCCATTGATGATGTTGATCATGAGCGTGAGCTTCACCTGTTCCTCGTCGCTGAACTGGGCCTTGAGCGCAGCGTAGGCGCTTTCGTGGGTATGGTCTTCCGAGAGCCGCGTGAGCGCCTCGGTCCAGCCCAGCGCAGCCCGCTCCCGCTCCGTGTAGCAAGGCGCTTCGCGCCAGGCCGGCAGCAGGTAGATGCGCTGCTCGGTCTCGCCCTGGCTGCGGGCTTGGGTCGTATGCATGTTGATGCAATTGGCGCAGCCGTTGATCTGCGAGGCGCGAATTTTCACGAGCTCGACCAGGCTCGGCTCGAGGCTGGCTTCGATCGCGAGCGAAGCGCCCATCCAGACCTTCATCGCGGTGGGGGCGGCGGTGAGGACATTAACCTTGGCTTTCATCGGACCATTCCTTTCGTGGGTTCCGATGACATGACGAGCCGGGGGACCCCGATTGTGACATCGCCACGAAAAAATTTGCGTCGCTCGGATTTATCCCGCCGCGAGCACGAGATGGTGGCCAACCTTACCGCTTCGCCGCCGCTGCCAGGATCGCGTCGAGCGTGCGGGCAATGCCGGTCTCATATGACGTCATCTCGACCTTGCCCAGCAAACCTTCAAGCCTGCTGGAATCGTACGCAATCGGCTTCACGTAGTCCGGCACGACTTGCATGAACCCGCGCAGGTCCTGGCTGAACAGGCTGACGAGCCGCAACATGAAGGCGCCGGCCGTGCGCAGCTTGACCGGCCGGCCGAGATGCCGGCCGGCGATCTCCGCGACCCTTGCGCCCGTCAACGGCCCGCTGGCGGGCAGGATCCAGTCGTTGCCGAATACGTCGTCCCGGCTTCGGATCCGGGCGGCAATCTCCATGGCGTCCGAAACCAGGACATATTCGCGCGCCGTATCGGCGGCGCCGATCCAGTTCATGGTCTTGCCGGCGGCGGCTTCGGCCAACGGATTCTGCAGGGTGCTGGTGTGGACGTCGGGCCCATAGAAGTCGGGCAGATGCAGAATGGCCGCACCGGCATCCCGCAGGGCATCTTCGGCCTCCCGGCGCCAGCGCACCCAGTCCGGGCCACCCGACCGCGGATGCGCTTCGTTGAGCGGCGAGCGCCGCAGCGGCAGGTACGCCCAGTAGCTCGACACATGAATGCAGCGCGCCCCGGTCGCGCGAACGGCCTTTGCAATGTTCCCCGCGGCGACTGGATGCAGGTGCATCTGATCTGCCGGCAGACCCAGACAGTCGTAGACCAGGGGGCAGCCGCCAACGGCGCGAATGGCGGCATCGGCATCAAGCGCATCCGCCGCAACCTTCTCGAATGCCGGATCGCCGAAGGCGCGCTGGAGGTTGGCGGCGCTGCGCGACACGACCCGCACCGCCACCTTCTGGCGGCGCAGAATATTCGCCAGATGAATCCCGGTCGGACCGGTTGCCCCCAGGATTGCGACATCGGCCATGGCCAACTCCGGGACGCCGCGACCACCGCAGGTCTATGGCTGGTCAGCTTGCCGCGCTCGCTTCCGGCTCAACGTAGCGCGGAAACACCGGGCTCGGCGCCGGCAGGCTCACGCCGTGGGCGATGCGGCTGGCGCCGCCCAGCCGCGCGAAATCACGCTCGCCTGCCGGCACGCCCAGGAGGTCGAGCAGTTTTGCCGCCGACGCCGGAATGAATGGCTGCGCCAGGATGGCGATCTGCCGCATCGCCTCGGCCGTCACATACAGGATCGTGCCCATGCGCCGGCGGTCGGTCTTGGCCAGGCTCCACGGCGCCTCGCCGGCGAAGTAGCGGTTGGCGTCGGCCACCACCGACCAGACGTGGTTGAGCACCTGGTGGAGCTGCTGCGTCGCCATGGCGTCGCGCGCTTTGGCGATCATGCCGTCGGCGGCCGCCAGGATGGCCTCGTCGGCCGTGGCAAAAGGGCCGGGCTCGGGCAGCACGCCGTCGCAGTTGCGCGCGATCATCGACAGCGAGCGCTGCGCCAGGTTACCGAGGTCGTTGGCGAGGTCGGCGTTGATCCGCGCCACGATCGCCTCGTGGCTGTAGTTGCCGTCCTGGCCGAACGGCACCTCGCGCAGCATGAAATAGCGGAACTGGTCGACGCCGTAGGCGTCGGCGAGCGCAAACGGATCGAGCACGTTGCCCACCGACTTCGACATCTTCTCGCCGCGGCTGAGCATGAAGCCGTGGCTGAAGACGCGCCGCGGCAGTGCGATGCCGGCCGACATCAGGAACGCCGGCCAGTAGACCGCGTGGAAGCGCACGATGTCCTTGCCGATGACGTGCAGGTGGGCCGGCCAGTAGCGGCGGAATTTTTCGCTGTCGGTGTCGGGGAAGCCTACCGCCGTGATGTAGTTGGTGAGCGCATCGACCCACACGTACATGATGTGCTTCGGGTTGTCGGGAACGCGGATGCCCCAATCGAACGTGGTGCGCGAGATGGAGAGATCCTGGAGGCCGCGGCGCACGAAGCTCGCCACCTCGTTCAGCCGCTCCTTGGGCAGCACGAAGTCCGGCACGCGCGTGTAGAGGTCCAGCAGCTTGTCCTGGTAGGCCGAGAGGCGAAAGAAATAGCTCTCCTCCTCCACCCACTCGACCGGCGTGCCGTTGGGTCCGAGGCGGATGCCGTTCTCCACCCGGGTCTCTTTCTCGTCGTAATAGGCTTCGTCGCGGACGGAGTACCAGCCGGAATACTTGTCGAGATAGATGTCGCCGGCCTTCGCCATGCGCTCCCAGATCGCCTGCGACGACCGGTAGTGGCGCTCCTCGGTGGTGCGGATGTAGTCGTCGTTGGAGCAGTTCAGCCGCTCCACCATGGCGCGGAAGCGCGGCACGTTGCGGTCCAGGAGCTCGCGCGGCGTGAGCTTTTCGCGCGCCGCCGTCTGCTGGATCTTCAGCCCGTGCTCGTCGGTGCCGGTGAGGAAGAACACGTCGTAGCCGTCGAGCCGCATGAAGCGGGCGATGGCGTCAGTGGCCACCACCTCGTAGGCATGGCCGATGTGCGGCGGGCCGTTGGGATAGGCGATGGCCGTCGTGAGGTAATAGGGCGTACCAGCCATCTGCGGGGCTCTGGACTCTTTCAGCCGGATGTCAGAGACGCGCCGTCTCAGCCAGCAAGCCGAACACGGCGAAAACCAGCGGCTTGCGGTCGAGATTGAATTCCTCGACCTCGCGCGCGGCGCGGTTGACCTTTTCCCATACCTCGGCCACCCGTGCAAGGCGACCGGCCTCGCGCGGCTCGCTGTCGAGGCGGGCCGAGAGCCAGTCGCACACCGTCTCCGTGAATGTCGCCAGCGGGCCGCGATCGGCGCCGCCCAGCGCATCGCCCAGCGCATGCAAGGCCTTGGCGTCGGTGGCCGGCAGCGCCGCGAGCAGCGCCATCACCTGCTGCCGCAGCGCCAGCGTCTCGCCGCCGAGCAGCATCAGGGCGCGCCCGACGCTGCCGTCGGCTGCGGCCGCCGCAGTGCGGATGTCGGCATCGCCGGCATCCGCCCCGATGGCGGCAGCGGCCGCGCGTGCAACGTCATCCTCGCCGAGCGGCCGCAGGTCGAGCCGCGAGCAGCGCGAGCGGATGGTGGGAAGCAGGCGCCCGGGCGCGTGGCTGACCACCAGGAACAGCGCGCGCGCCGGCGGCTCCTCGAGAACTTTCAGGAGCTTGTTGGCGGCCGCGGGATGCAGTTCGTCGGCGGAATCGACGATACAGACACGCCAGCCACCGGCGCCGGCGGTGGACCCGAAGAACGACACGGTGCGGTCGGTCTGCTCGACCGCGATCATGGTGCGGAGCACGCCCTTGTCGTTTTCCGTGCGTTCCAGCACCAGCAGGTCGGGATGCGCCTGCCCGGCCACCTGGCGCGCCACAGGGTGCGCCGGGTCGAGCGCCAGCGACGGCGCGGCGCGTACGGCCGACGCCGCCGCGTCCGGGTGCGCCAGGACGAAGCGGGCCATGCGATAGGTCAGCGTCGCCTTGCCGATCCCGGGCGGGCCGCCGAGGATCCAGGCATGGGACATGCGGCCGGTGCGGTAGGCATCGAGCAGCCCCTGCTCGGCTGTCGCGTGGCCGAAGAACGCGGTGGTCTCGCGCGGGTGTGGCGGCGCCTCCGCCGCGTCGTCCTCGCCGCGGCTCACGAGCGCGCGCCTTCGATCACCAGTGGCGCGGTGGCCGGGTCCAGCCGGCGGCTGACCTCGGCCCAGACGGCTTCGGCGACGGCGTCGGCATCCTGCCTGGCATCGATGAGGACGCAGCGGCCCGGCTCGCTGTCGGCAAGTTCGCGGTAGGCCTCGCGCAGCCGGGTATGGAATTCAATCGTTTCTGATTCGAAACGGTCTGCCGTCTTACGGCCGCGCCGGCGCGAGGCGCGCTTGAGCCCCTGCTCCACCGGCATGTCGAGGATGAACGTCAGATCAGGCCTTGTATTGCCGACCGCGATGCGCTCGAGGCTGCGGATCACCCGCGCGTCGATGTTGCCGAGGATGCCCTGGTAGATGCGCGTGGAGTCGGCAAAGCGGTCGCAGACGACCCAGTGTCCGCGGTCGAGCGCCGGCCGGATGAGTTCGCGCACGTGGTCGTCGCGGGCGGCGGCGAACAGGATGGCCTCCGCATGGGGGCCCAGCGGCTTCGCCGCGCCCGACAGGAGGACGTGGCGGATGGCCTCGGCGCCGGGCGAGCCGCCCGGCTCGCGCGTCAGCACGACGCCCAGGCCGTGAGCCTTGAGGCGCTCGGCCAGCCGCTTGGCCTGGGTGGACTTGCCGGTCCCCTCGCCTCCCTCGAATGTGATGAAACGTCCGCGCATTCCCCAGTCCGGTTCGAAACGTTGTTCAGGCGACATCGGAGCCGGTCTGCCACGGCAGACCAGCCCGCCTACTGGCAATAGCCGACCGTCGCGACTCGCGCGACCCCCAACTCATCCCGCACGAGATTCAAAGTGGTGAGATCCGCCGACTGTCGGGTTGCGGTTACAGGCGCTCGGCGCCGGCCCGGAACAAACCGACCACCAGTTCGCTGGCCGCATCGAAGGCGCGCTGGCCGATATTGCCCTTGGGGATGCTTTCGGCGGCCTGCAGCGGCGCCTCGAGCACGACGTTGTCGCCGCGCGAGACCTTGAGCACGCCGATCGGACGCCCCTGCTCCACCGGTGCCGGGACCGGGCCCGTATACACGATGCGCGCTACGATCTTGTCGTTGACGCCGCGCGGGACCAGGAGCCGGATCGGCCCGTCGCCGGTCAGCGGCACCCGCCCCTTGGCGCCGCCAAAGAGCTTCGCCTCGCCGACCGTCTCGCCTTCGGCAAACAGCAGGCGCGATTCGAAGGCGCGGAAGCCCCATTCCATCAGTTTGCGCGACTCGTCGAGGCGTTCCTTGGCGGTCTTCAGGCCGTTGACGGCAACGATCAGCCGCAGGCCGTTCTGCACCGCCGAGGCGACGACGCCATAGCCGGCCTCCTTGGTGAAACCGGTCTTCAGGCCGTCGGCGCCGATGCCCATGGTCAGCAGCGGGTTGCGGTTCTGCTGGCGGATCCGGTTCCAGGTGAATTCGCGCTCGCCGAAAATCTTGTAGAGGTCCGGGTAGGTTTTGATGATGTGCTGCGCGAGCTTGGCCAGTTCGCGCATCGTGACCTTGTGGTCGGGATCATGCAGGCCGGTCGAATTCATGAAATGGGACCGGGTCAGGCCGAGCTCGCGCGCCCGCTTGTTCATCATCTCGGCGAACTGCGGCTCGTTGCCGGCGAGGCCTTCGGCCAGCGTGATGCAGGCATCGTTGCCGGACTGCACGATGACGCCGTACAGGAGGTCGGTCACCTTCACGCGGCTGTTGAGCGGGGCGAACATCGCCGAGCCGCCCGAGGGGGCGCCGCCGCGCCGCCACGCGTTCTCGCTGACCAGGAACTCGGTGTTGGGATCGAGGCGGCCTTCCTTGATCTCGTGGAACACGACCTCCACGGTCATCAGCTTGGACAGGCTGGCCGGGAACGTGAGCTGGTCGGCGGCCTTTTCGAACAGGACGCTGCCGCTGTCGGAGTCGATGAGGATCGCGTGCGGCGCCGCGGTCTGGAACCCCTCCCCCGACTTCTGCGCCTGGCCGGCGCGCGGCAGGCCGCCGGCAAGCACCGCGGCCAGCGCCGCGACTCCGGCAAATCTGCCGATTCGCCAATAACTTAAACGAGAACCAAGAGGCGCCTGGAGCGTAAGCATGGGCATCGGGTCCGCCTGACCCATAATTATCAAGCGCCGGCGGGGCAAATCAATGGTGCGAAACCCTTCCGCGCAATCGTGATTAAGCGCCACATCCTGCATGCGCGGCCCCGGCGCATTCTGCTTCCGCTACACGCAGGCTGGCGGGAGATCTTTTTCACTTTGTCAAACAGCCAACGCTCCGCCTTCCCGTTCGGCCGCTCTGCGGCTTCGCCGCTGCGGCCTGAGGCGCACGGGCCTGCGCCTTCGAGGAGGCCTCGGCATGAACCCGAGGGGGCAGAGCGCCGAAACGGCGCTGGTGCGGATCGCCGCACCATGAACGTGCCGTGACGCGGCACGCAGAAGACGCCATGACGCGGCG
>DATFWC010000609.1:0-4368 GCA_035259885.1 Xanthobacteraceae bacterium | reverse complement strand
CGCGGCCTGCGCAACCGACGCGGCGTGCGGCTCGAAAATGCCTAGAACGGAATCTCGTCGTCGAGGTCGTTGCGGGCGCCGGCCATGGCGGGCTTGCGCTCGCGCGTGGTCGGGCCGGCGGAGCCGAAGTCGGACGCGCCGCTGTCGTGGCTCTCGCCGCCGGCGCGATCCAGCATTGTGAGCTGCGAATTGAAGCCCTGCAGCACGACCTCGGTGGTGTAGCGCTCCTGGCCCTGCTGATCGGTCCATTTGCGGGTCTGCAGTTGGCCTTCCAGATAAACCTTCGAGCCCTTCTTCAGGTATTGCTCGGCCACGCGGCACAGCGGCTCGCTGAAGATCACCACGCGGTGCCATTCCGTGCGCTCGCGCCGCTCGCCCGACGCCTTGTCGCGCCATGTTTCCGAGGTCGCGACGCGCAGGTTGGCCACTGGCCGCCCATCCTGCGTGCGCCGGATCTCCGGGTCCGCTCCGAGATTGCCGATCAAGATCACCTTATTCACCGAACCCGCCATGACACATCTCCAATTTCCGCCGCCGAAATGCACCCTAGCGCTCGTGCCTGCGCCGGCAAGCGCGTTCACGATTGTCCACAGGTCAACGCCCGGGCTGTTGGCGGCCAGTCGTTCCCGTTTCGTTCTAGCATGCCGGCAGGCGGATTGCAACTCGCACCGCCGCCAGCGGGCAGTCTTTTCGTCGCGACTCAGGTATAGACCGCCGCCTAAACTTGTCCACAATTTCGCCACCGTGGGCGATTTGCGCTGACAGAAAGAGGCAATAGGCTCATGATAAATAAGGATTCGGCGTCATGACCAAACTTTCGCAGCTGTTCACGCGCAAAACCCCCGAAGACGACGAAAATATGGAATTTCGTGGCCCGGTCGCGTCCGAGGATGGCCCTGGCGACATCCCGACGGAGGCCGAGGCCCTCGGGCCCGAGGCTGAGAAGGAGGCCAGCGTCCAGCTCGGCCGCGCCTGCGAGGCCCTGCGCAACCTCATCGTGGAGGCCGGCTGCAAGCTCAACGAGCTCGAGGAAACCAAGCAGACGTTCTTCAGCATCGTCGACCCGGCCGCCCAGGCCCTGCGCACGCTGGAGCACGAAAAGACCCGCAACATCAGCCTGACCCGCCGGCTCGGCCTGCTGCGCGCCAGCGCCGAAGCCTTGCAGGCCAAATACGACCAGATGGAAAAGCGGGCCGAGTCGCTGGCCAATGACAAGGACCAGCTGCGCGCGGAGCTGGAAGAGGCGCAACGCACCGGGCGCGAGCTCAGGGCCATCAAGGCGGAGCTGACCAACGACCTCGTCGGCGTGCGCGCCACGGCCGCCAGCCTCGAACACCAGGTGACGGAGCTCGCCTCCCGCACCCGATCGCTGACTGAGGACAACCAGCGCTACCGCATGCAGGCCATCGAGATGGAGGCCAACGCCAACGCGCTCGACGCCGACCTCACGGCCACGCGCGAGAACCTGGCGATGGTCCAGGGCGAGAACCGCTCGCTGCAGAACTCGCTCAACCAGTCGGGCATCGAGATCTCCGAGCTGTCGCAACGCAGCACCCAGACGGAAACGACGCTGGCGGCGGCCACCACGCGCATCCGCCAGCTGGAGGCGAGCCTGTCCGGCATCGAAACAGAGCGCGACAAGCTGGTGACGGAGGTCAATTCGCTTGCCGAACGCGAGCGCAACACCCAGGCCAAGGCGCAGGTGCAGCTCGAGGCCCTGCAGGCGCGCGCTGGCATGGCGGAAAAGCTGCTGGCCAACACGCGGCAGCTCCTGGCCACCCGCAACGAGGAGGCCAGGGCGTCCGAGCGCGAGGTCATGGAGGCCAAGCGCGCCCGCGCGGCCGCCGAGTCGCTGCGGCGGGAGATTGAATCGCTGCTGCGGACGCACGAGAACCACATCAAGGATCTCGAAACGTCGCGCGCCGCCATGACCGAGCGCAACGCGTCCCTGGCCGATGCGCTCAAGCAGCGCGAGGCGCAATTCAGCGAATCCGAGGAACAGCGGCGGGTGACGGCCGACCAGATGACGCGCCTGGAAAATGAGATGAAGTCGAGCCAGCGCACGTTCCAGAAGCGGATCGACGAGCTCCTCGGCATCCTCGATCGCGAACGGCTCGACCGGCAGGTGGTCGAAAGCGCGCTGGACACGGCGCGCCGCGAACGCGCCCAGCTGCAGCACGAGCTGTACAAGATGCGCCGGGCCATGCAGCGCGGCCGGCTGCCCGAAGAGGGGGTGGAGACCGCGCGCGAGGAGCGCTCCGGCCGCAGCGCCGCGTAACCGCAGCTCCGATCGGCCGGCGCGCGTAACCCCGGGGTCACGCGCGCTTTCATTTGGAGCCGGCCCAAGCGCCGCGATAGGCCGTCGCAATCGCTGGCCTCGGCCCGGACTGTTCAAATTCGTCAGGACCGTGCCGAGCCTGCACGCACGCGAGCCGCGGCGGCACCGCGCTCCTCGAAAAAATGAGCCAGGGTTGAACCAGACGGCGGCCCCGCGTCACAGATCGTGAATTGTGCATTTTCGGAGGCGGTTGCCATGCGCGTAATGGCCGAACTCCTGCTTCATCTCGGGGTCGCCGGCCTTGTCGTCCTCGTGTTCGTCGCCGGAGGCTACCTTCTGGGCGGTGTGTTCATGACGGTGATTGGCGGGCTGTCGTCAAGTACGCCCGACCCCGACAAGGGCCAGGTCTCGCTCGAAGCGGCCGGCCTGAAGGCATCCTGGACCGGTCCCGCCCGAATCGGAATTCTGGTCGGCGGGCTGCTCATCATCTTCTACGCCCTATCGGGCTGATCGCAGGCAGGCTGTAATCGGCCTCCGGGACGGGCCTCGGGGTCGAGTTTTCAACAGTTTCTCCGGCGGGCTGGCAAAAGGCGCGCGTTCTCACTACGTTCGCCTGACCCATGAACGATCTCTTCGACAAGAGCCGTGGCGAGCCGCGGCGCGCCGACCCCCGCGCTTCGGACGGCCGCGTGATCGCGATTCGCGGCGCGCGCGAGCACAACCTCAAGAACATCGACGTCGACATTCCACGCGACCGGCTGGTGGTCATCACCGGCCTGTCCGGCTCGGGCAAATCCTCGCTCGCCTTCGACACAATCTATGCCGAGGGCCAGCGCCGCTACGTCGAGAGCCTGTCGGCCTATGCCCGCCAGTTCCTGGAGATGATGCAGAAGCCCGACGTCGACCAGATCGACGGGCTGTCGCCGGCCATCTCGATCGAGCAGAAGACCACGTCGCGCAACCCGCGCTCCACCGTCGGCACCGTCACCGAAATCTACGACTACATGCGGCTCCTGTGGGCGCGGGTCGGGACCCCCTACTCGCCCGCCACCGGTCTGCCGATCGAGAGCCAGACGGTGTCGCAGATGGTGGACCGCATCCTGGCCCTGCCGGAGGGCACGCGGCTCTACCTGCTGGCGCCGGTGGTGCGCGGGCGCAAGGGCGAGTACCGCAAGGAGCTCGCCGAGTTCATGAAGCGCGGCTACCAGCGGGTGAAGATCGACGGCAGGTTCTATGAGATCGCCGAGGCGCCGGCGCTCGACAAGAAGTTCAAGCACGACATCGACGTGGTGGTCGACCGCATCGTGGTGCGCCCGGACATTGCGGCGCGGCTCGCCGACTCGCTCGAGCAATGCCTCAAGCTGGCGGAGGGCCTGGCGGTGGCGGAACTCGCCGACGCGGGTCCGACCGGCGAGGCGCGAAAAGGTGCAAAAATCCACGACCAGAGCGGACCCCAGCGGCTGATCTTCTCCGAGCGTTTCGCCTGCCCGGTGTCCGGCTTCACCATCCCCGAGATCGAGCCGCGGCTGTTCTCGTTCAACAACCCGTTCGGCGCCTGTCCCAAATGCGGCGGCCTGGGCGTCGAGCAGCACATCGACGCCGACCTGGTCATTCCCGACAAGAACGCCACGCTGCGCCGCGGCGCCATCGCGCCGTGGGCGCGCTCGACCTCGCCCTACTACACGCAGACGCTCGAAGCCCTGGCCAAGCACTACCGCTTCTCGCTGGACGCCAAGTGGAAGGACCTGCCCAGGAAGGCGCAGGACGCGATCCTGTACGGGTCGGGCGACGACACGATCCGCTTCGTCTACGACGACGGCATGCGCTCGTATGAGACGCGCAAATCCTTCGAGGGCGTGATCCGCAATCTCGAGCGCCGTTTCCGCGAGACCGAGAGCGAGTGGGCGCGCGAGGAGATCGCAAAATATTTCGCCGATGTTCCCTGCGCGGCGTGCAAGGGCTATCGCCTCAAGCCGGAAGCACTGTGCGTCAAGATCGCCGGCCTGCACATCGGCGAAGTGGCGGACATGTCGGTCAAGCGCGCGGAGGAATGGTTCCGCGAGCTGCCGCAGCACCTCAGCGCCAAGCAG